>JBILSK010000152.1:0-5549 GCA_044372165.1 Burkholderiaceae bacterium
CACGCCCAGGAAGAGGCCCCCCGCCAGTGCGCCCCAGGTGTTGCCGATGCCGCCCAGCACGGCGGCCACGAAGCCGAAGATCAGCAGATTGAAGCCGAAGGCTGCGTCCACCGTGCCGGTGATCTGCGCGACCAGCACGCCGGCAATGCCCGCCAGCAAGCCGCTGCCGATGTAGGACAAGGTCACGACCTTGCGCACCGGAATGCCCAGTGCCGCGGCCAGATCGGGGTCCATGGCCACGGCCTGCAGGGCGCGCCCCCAGGCCGTGCGCTTGAGAAAGAATTCGAAAGCCAGCACCAGGACCAGCGCGATCGCGAAGATCACCAGGTACTGCGCCGACAGACGCACGCCACCGATGCTCACGTAGTCACGGGCCGAAAACAGGAAGGAGGGAAAGGCCATCGCCTGGGAACCGAAATATTTCGCGACGAAGCCCTGCAGAAAGATGCCCACGCCCAGCGTGGTGACCACCCAGCCCATGCTGCCGCCGAACTTGGCGATCGGGCGGATGGCGATGGCTTCGGTCAGACCGCCCACGATGCCCACCAGCACGATGCCGGCGCACAGGCCGGCGTACAGGCCCAGGCCCTGGCTGGCAAACAGCACCGCGGCCACGGCGGCCAGCATCATCAGCGAGCCTTGGCCGAAGTTGAGGGTTCGGGTGGTGAGGAACGTGAGATTCAGCCCCAGCGCGATCAGCGCATAGACGGAACCCACGCTGATGCCGCCCAGGATCAGGCTGGCCGCAAATGACATGGCAGTCTCCCTGCTCGAGGTGCGCTGCCGGGCGAAGGGGGCTCGCCGGCAGCCGGCCCGCGGTGCGGACCGTCCTCGTGTTGTGTTGCGTCGGCCGGCCGTCTGAGCGGCCGACATGACCGTGGTTGACTTACTTGGTCGTGGTGGTGAGCTCGACCGGTGCCTTGGTCCCCTTCACATACTCGAAAATCGCCAGATCCTTGGGGCTCACCAGCAGTCGCTGGGTGGGCGAGAAGTTTGCCGTGCCATTGGCCAGCTGCAGACCCTTGATCTGGTTCAGTGCCGCGACCACCTTGTCCTTGTCGGTGCTGCCGGCAATGCGGACGGCTTCGACCAGCATGTTGGTGCAATCGAAGCCGGCACCCACCGTCAGGGCGAAATAGACCTGCGGCGTGCGCGGATCGTCACCCCACCAGCGGTCCTTCTCCTTGCCGAACTTCACCGCATAGGCGTCCGACAGTTCCTTGGCCACGCCCGCTGGTGCCTTGCCCGGCGAGTAGGTTCCCAGCATGGTGGCGCGCGTACCGATGGCCAGATCGCCCGCCCCTTCCTTGTAAGGCAGCGAGATGCCGCCGCCGCTGGTGATCAGCGGCACATCGAAGCCGGCGCGCAGCATGTTGCGACGGATCACGGCCATGTCGGCGCCCAGCCCCACCACCACCAGCACATCGGCACCGGCGCGCTGCACGCGGCTGATCTGCGCGGTCATGTCCTGGGAGCGCTGGTTGTAGGACTCGACGGCCACCGGCTTGGACTTGGTGAGCGACTCGACCTCGGCGCCCAGCAGCTGCGCACCCGAGACGCCGTAGCCGGTGCTCTCGTGCATGATGCCGATCTTCTTGAAGCGCTGCGCCACATAGCCGCCCAGCGCCTTCGCTTCGACGTCATTCTGGATGGCGGTGGAGACCACGTTCTTGCGGGCCGGTTTGTCGGTGCCGTCGGGGTAGACGATGGACGGGGTCTGCGCCTGCGGATTGCAGTAGGGGCGACCGTCGACCGTGACCATGTCGATCACCGCCAGCGTCGGGCCGCTGCCGCCCGGGCCGACGATCAGATCGATTTCCTTGTTGTCCAGGATGCGGCGGATGTTCTGCACCGCGCGGTCGGGCACCAGCTGGTCGTCCAGCGACACGGCCAGTTCCACCTTGCGTCCCAGCACGCCGCCCTTGGCGTTGATGCGCTCGAGCGCGATCTCGATGCCGCGTCGCGTGCCTTCGCCGAATTCGTTGTAGGGGCCGGTCAGTGCGCCGGTGTTGCCGATCTTGACAGTCTGCGCCGCGGCGCCAGTCGCCAGTGCGGCGAGTGCCAGGGCCAGTCCGCGGGCAAGGCGGGTGGGGGTGATGCGTCGGGTCATGGGTCTGTCTCCTTCGTGTTGTCAAAAGCGCGTTGCACGTCTGTGCGGCAACGGGTGCCGAGGCACCGGGGTGAAAATCAGAGACCGTCAGGCAGCGGTCGATGCCGCCTTCGGGTACCGGGGGGTGATCGCCTTACAGGGCCAGCTCGAGAATCTCCTTCACCTGCGCCGGGTCGGTGATCGGGCGCGGATTGGCGCGCACCATCGGGCTTTGCATGGCCGCCGCAGCGATGCGGTCGAACTGCTGCCGCTCGACATTCACCTCGGACAGTCGGGTGGGCAGCCCCAGGCTTCGAATCAGGTGGGCGACCAGGTCGGCCGCATCGCCGCCCGGTACGCCAAAGGCCTGGGTCGCGATGCGAGCCATCGCATCTGCCGTGTGCGAGCGGTTCCAGCGCATGACCTGCGGCAGCATCACGCAGGAGGTATGACCGTGGGGCACGCCGGCCACGGCACCCAGTTGATGTCCGATACCGTGACTGGCTCCCCATTCGACGCGGCCCATGCCGGTCGAGCACAGCCACACGCCGAGCTGGCTTTGCAGGCGCATCGCCAGATCGTCCGGACGCTGTCGATTGACCGGCAGCGAGTCCTTGAGCATGCGAAGCCCCTCGATGCAGGTGGCGCTCACGAAGGGGTTGGGCGTGCGTGACAGCACCGATTCCACCGCATGGTCGACCGCCCTGATGCCGGTGGACAACCAGAGCCATTCCGGCGTGTGGACCGTGAAGGCGGGGTCAAGAATGACGGTGTGGCCGCAGATGAACTTGCCGACATACAGGTCCTTGATCTGACGACGACGGTCGGTGATGCCACCAATGTTGCTGAACTCCGCCGCCGACAGCGTGGTCGGCACGATCACCTGGCGCACCGGCGAAGGCTTGACGGGCGGTGTGTTCCAGCTGCCGTCTGCCTTGATCGTGACCCGGTACTCCAGCAGGGCCTCTTCGCTGCGAAGGTCTTCGGCGAGCGCGATCTGCGCGACCTTGACCGTATCGATCGGTGAACCGCCGCCCACGGTGACGACCAGATCGGCCTGCGCGGCTCGGATGGCGTCGGCCGTGCGCAGGACCGAGTCGAGGGGCGAATGCGCTTCGGTGTCATCGAACACGCCCACGATCCGGTCGCCCAGGGCACGCTTGAGACCCAGGATTGCATCGGTACGCCGATTCAGTGTGCGGCTGGCCACGACCAGCAGTCGTCGCGCTCCCAGCGCATCGGCTGCGTCGCTGATCGCCGCGGCCGCGGGGCGACCATAGACGATGCGTTCCTGCTGGATGAAATCGTAGGTGCCGTTGAGCATGATGGGTTCTCAGTGAGGCAGCGCAGTCGGATCAGACCGAGGCTCAGTCGCGCGGCAGCGCGTGCTTGGTCACTTTCCCCGTGGCGTTGTGAGGCAGCTCGCCGATGAATCGAATCTGCTTGGGGACCTTGAACCGCGCCAGGTTGCGGTGGCAGTGCTCCAGGACATCGTCCTCGTTCAGCGAGGCGCCTTCCTTGAGCACGACGAATGCGCGGCCCACCTCACCCCATTTTTCGTCGGCGATGCCGATCACCGCCGCTTCGGCGACGCCGGGCAGCCGGAACAGCACATCCTCGACCTCGGCCGGGTAGACGTTTTCACCGCCGGAAATGAACATGTCCTTCCAGCGATCGACGATGAAGTAGAAGCCTTCGTCATCGACATAGGCGGCGTCACCGGTATGCAGCCAGCCGTCGACCAGCGCGGTCGCATTGGCATCGGGGCGGCGCCAGTAGCCGGGTGTGACGGTCGGGCCCTTGATCATCAGTTCGCCGGTCTGATTGGGCCCCAATGTGCGGCCCAGCTCATCGATGATCTTCAGGTCGGCGTGCAGCACCTGCTGACCCGAGGAGCCGATCTTGTCCAGCGCCCGCTCCTTGCTGAGCAGCGTGCCGATGGTGCAGGTCTCGGTCATGCCCCAGCCTTGCTGGAACAGGATGCCCTTGTCGGCATAGGTCTGCAGCAGCGAGATCGGTGACGAGGCGCCGCCGATGCCCACGCTCACCAGGTGATCGAACCGCGCCCGCTCGAAATCCGGCAACTGGCTCATGAAAAGGAAGTTGGTCGGAACGCCGAAGGTGTGCGTGATGCCACTGGCCGGATTGGCCAGCAGATCGAGGCAGGCCTGCGGGTCGAACTGGCGCATCACTGCCACGGTGCCGCCGTTGTGAAAACAGGGCATCGCGTACAGGCAGATGCCACCGACATGGAACTGGGGCAGATAGGTCAGTCCCTTGGAGCGCCGGGTCAGCTCGGCCAGCATGGTGGCATTGACCGTGTTGAAGAACTGCGCCCGGTAGGTGATCTGGGCGCCCTTGGGGCGGCCGGTCGTACCCGAGGTGTACATCAGCACCCAGACCTCATCGAGTTCGGGCCGAAGGCGCGGGTCGGGCGCGATGCCCTGGGCGATGGCACGCTCGTACTCGCTGTCCGTGCCCTCGCGCTTGAGCATCATGAACGGGATGCTGCAGCGTTCAGCCAGGTCGGCCACCTTGTCCGAGAATTCCTCGCTGTAGATCAGGACCTGAGGTTCGGCGTCATTGATGATGAATTCGAGTTCGGGAACCGCCAGGCGCCAGTTGAGCGGCAGGTGGATCGCGCCGGTGCGCGGTGCCGCGAACATGATCTCGTTGTTGTCGGTGGAGTTGTGGCACAGCGTGGCCACGCGCGCGCCCGGCTTCACCCCGGCATGCTGTTGCAGCCAGCCGGCGAGCGCATCGACGCGCTGGTGCATCTGCAGATAGCTGAATGCTCGACCTGAATACAGGTCCTCCTGAGCCAGGCTGTCTGGCGCATACGCAGCGTGGTGCGCGATCCAGTCGTAGTGCTGGATGTCCATGTCGGTCTCCTCCCCCTCGGCGGCATGAGGCCGTCCGGGTGACGAAACCGTAACACAAGATCCGGCCGCCCTGAGACGCAGGGGGGGCGGGGTCCGGTTCCATTCCTGAGCACAGCTTCATTTGATGGAACTGCGCGCCGCGAAAAGCCCGAGTACCGATCCGCTCATGCTGGAAACAGCTTGTTTCCCAGTGCGTGACGGTGATTTCACCGACCGCTGGGCAGCGGCTCCGACAGCCAGCTCAGCGGCCGTTTTGCGCGGGCAATGACGGGGCCGGTGCGGCTGCGGGTGGAGCCGTCTGCGAACCCGCTGCAGGCGATACAGGAGCCGGCATCGAGGCGGCGCTCGGATCGGTCACGAACCCGATCCGGGTGAGTCCCGCTTGCTGGGCCATCGCCATCACCTGCGCGATCGACTGGTATCGGGCTTGACGGTCGGCCCGCAGCTGCAACGGCGGCGGCGGTGTGCGCGCCGCGGCCTCCTGCATGCGTTGGGCAAGGGCTGGCTCGTCGGGGACGGGCTCGTTGTTCCAGAAGATCCTGCCCTCGCTGTCGATCGACAGTGTGATCACCTGCGGC
>JBILSK010000153.1:0-5519 GCA_044372165.1 Burkholderiaceae bacterium
GCTCGAGCATGCCGGCACGAAGATCGATGGCGCCGAAGCCGTGGTCATCGGACGCAGCAACATCGTCGGCAAACCCCAGGCCTTGATGCTGCTGGCCGCAGGCGCCACCGTCACGGTCTGCCACAGCCGCACGCGGGATCTCGCCGAGCACACTCGCCGCGCCGACATTCTGGTCGCTGCAGTCGGCAAGGTGAATCTGGTGACGGCCGACATGGTCAAGCCAGGTGCCACCGTCATCGACGTGGGCATGAACCGTGATGCCCAGGGCAAGCTGTGCGGCGACGTCGATTTCGCCGGGGTCAGCCAGGTCGCCGGCGCCATCACGCCCGTGCCTGGCGGCGTCGGCCCCATGACCCGCGCGATGCTGCTGGTCAATACCGTCGAAGCCGCCGAGCGACTGGCAGGCTGAGCACGGCGTGGCGCAGGCGGGTGCGCGCCCGCCGCGCGTCAGCGCACCCTGCAGGCGACGCCCCCAGGTTCGCCGCCCGCACCGATAACCGTCCCGGCCGGTGACATTTCCTTAAACGACCGCCCGCCTTGCGCCACACTAGCGCGCATCGCGGCGGGATCAGTGTGTCTGCCGCGCCCCCCTTCATTGCGAATTGAGATCCATGACCGCTGCCCCCCAGAATCCGCTGATCGACTTCTCCGGCCTGCCCCGCTTTGCCGCGTTTGCGCCCGAGCATGTGACACCTGCCATCGACCTGCTGATGGAGCGTGCGCAAGCCGCGGTCACGCATGCCGAAGACCCCGCCACGCCGGCGACCTGGGCTGATTTCGTCGCGCCCCTGGAAGCCGCCACTGAGCATCTCGGACGGGCCTGGGGCATGGTGGGTCACCTCAACGGCGTGGCCGACTCCCCCGAGTTGCGCGCAGCCTTCAACGAGAACCTGCCCAAGGTCACCGAGTTCTGGACCGCGGTCGGCCAGAGCGCTGCACTCTTTGACAAGTACAAGCACCTTCGCGCCTCGACCGAATGGGCCTCGCTGTCACCGGCCCAGCAGCGCATCGTCGAGCATGCCCTGCGCGATTTCCGTCTGGGCGGCGCGGAGCTCGTGTCGCCGCACCGAGAGCGCTATGCGGCGATCCAGGAACGCCAGGCGGCCCTGGGGCAGAAATTCGGCGAGAACGTGCTCGATGCCACCAAGGCCTTCACCCTGGACATCGATGACGAATCTCGCCTGGCCGGACTGCCCGACGATGCCAAGGCCGCGGCCCGCCAGGACGCCGAGAGCGCAGGCCGCGCCGGCTGGCGCTTCACACTACAGTTTCCGTCCTACTTTCCGGTCATGCAGTACGCCGAAGACCGGTCGCTGCGCGAGGCGCTGTACCGCGCCTACGTGACCCGTGCCTCAGAGCTCGGTGCCGACGCGGCGCAGGACAACGGCCCGATCATTGCCGAGACGCTCGCGCTTCGCGCCGAGGAATCAGCCCTGCTGGGCTTCGGCAATTTCGCCGAAGTCTCGCTGGTCTCGAAGATGGCCGAGTCCCCGGCCCATGTGATCGAGTTCCTGCGCGACCTGGCAAGCCGCGCCAAGGCCTCGGCGCACCGCGACATGGACGAGCTGCGCGCGTATGCGCACGAACACCTGGGTCTGGACACGCTGATGGCCTGGGACATGGCCTTCGCCAGCGAACGCCTGAAGGAAGCGCGCTATGCGTTTTCCGACAACGAGGTGAAGCAGTACTTCCAGCTGCCTCGCGTGCTCGATGGCCTGTTCGGACTGATTTCACGCCTCTTTGATGTCAGCATTCAGGCCGACACCGCCGAACGATGGCATCCGGAGGTCGGCTTCTACCGCATCGAACGCCATGGCCAACTGATCGGCCAGTTCTATCTCGACATGTTCGCGCGCCCCAGCAAGCGGCCCGGCGCCTGGATGGACGACGCCCGCGGACGCAAGCGGATTGCCACCGGGCTGCAAACGCCGGTCGCCTACCTCACCTGCAATGTGCAAGGACCGGTGGGCGACAAGCCCGCACTGCTGTCGCACGACGATGTGATCACGCTCTTTCACGAGTTCGGCCACGGCCTGCACCACATGCTCACGCAGGTCGATGAGCTGGGTGTCTCCGGCATTTCCGGGGTCGAATGGGATGCGGTCGAGCTGCCCAGTCAGTTCATGGAGAACTTCTGCTGGGAATGGGACATCGTGAGCGCGATGACGGCGCACGTAGACACCCAGGCGGCGCTGCCGCGCGCCCTGTTCGACAAGATGCTCGCCGCCAAGAACTTCCAGAGCGGCATGCAGACCCTGCGCCAGGTCGAGTTCGCGCTGTTCGACATGCGCCTGCACACCGAGTGGACGGCCACGGCACCCAACGGTCCGGCAAGCGTCCAGGCCCTGCTCGACGAGGTCCGCCGCGAGGTGGCCGTCACCACGCCGCCCGAGTTCAATCGCTTTCAGAACAGCTTCTCGCACATCTTTGCCGGCGGCTACGCAGCGGGCTACTACAGCTACAAGTGGGCCGAAGTGCTGTCGGCCGACTGCTATGCGGCCTTCGAGGAAGAAGGCGTCTTCAATCCCGAAACGGGCCAGCGCTTTCTCGCCGAGATTCTCTCGGTAGGCGGCAGTCGACCGGCCATCGACTCGTTCCGGGCGTTTCGCGGTCGAGAGCCTCGCATCGACGCCCTGCTGCGACACAATGGGATGGTCGAGGAGTCCACCACCCATGCGGCCACATAGCCTCATTCTGATCATCAGCGCACTTGCCGCCGCTGCGCCCGTCGCGTTCGCCCAGTACAAGTGGGTGGGCGCTGACGGCGCAGTCAATTACAGCGACCAGCCACCCGCGCCGGGCATGCAGGTCAAGAGCCTGGCCACGCCGCCCGCGGCACCCAGCGCGCCCAAGGAAGCGGAGGCAGTGCTGCCGCTGGCCGTGCGCAAGATTGCCGAGACCTATCCCGTCGTGCTGTACACGATCAAGGACTGCGCGCCGTGCGCACAGGCCAGAACCCACCTGGTGCAACGCGGCATTCCCTACACCGAACGCAGCGTCGAAACTCAGGACGAGGCCCAGGCCTTCAAGCAACTTGGATTTGCCGACCTGAATTTCCCCGCCCTGGGTGTTGGGCGCGAGCGCCAGACCGGCTTCGAGGCCGGTCTGTGGAATCGCCTGCTGGATGCGGCGGGCTACCCGAAGCAGTACGCCTTGCCGGCGAACTGGCGCCAGCCGCCGGTGGCCCGACTGGGCGCATCCGCCAGTGCGGCAGCGGGTGAACGCGCCGCGACCGGTGCGCTCCCTGCGTCGCTGCGCTCCGGTGTGCCCGCCTCCAACGCGAATGCGCCGATCGCACCGGCCCCCCTGCCCTTCGATTCGATGCCCTCTGCAAGCTGGAATGCAACCCCCACGCCGCTGCCGTCTGCAGGCACGACACCCGGCTTTCGCTTCTGAGTGACGATGACCTGGCCATCCGGTGACACCGGACGGCCTTGGCATAGTGTCTTGAGTGTCAGCGAAGCGGCGTGATCGCCAGCCGACCGTGCTGAGATGCCAGGGTCTGCGACAGCAGCTCGGCCAGTGCATGCACAGCGGCAATCGTCGGGGTGGGCGTAGCGGTGATGCGCCCCAGTTCGATGACAGCCCCCACCAGCGCCGCCAGCTCGATCGCCCGGCCGTTTTCGACGTCCTGCAGCATCGAGGTCTTGTGCGCGCCGACCGCCTCGGCGCCAGCGATGCGCTTGTCCAGTGACACCTTGAACGCCACGCCGAGTTTTTCGCCGATGGTCTGCGCCTCGGCCATCATGCCTGCAGCCAGGGTACGGGTCGGTGCAAACCGGCAGATGTCTTCCAGCGTGGCATGGGTCAATGCCGAGATCGGATTGAAACTGAGGTTGCCCCACAGCTTGACCCAGATCTCAGCCCGAATATCTCGCGAGACCGGCGACTTGAAGCCGGCACGAATCATGGCCTGCGAGAGGGCTTCGATGCGCGGGGTGCGCTCGCCGTCGAGTTCGCCCAGCGTGAAGCGATTGCCTTCGATCACCCGCACCCGCCCCGGTTCGATCAGCTCGGCAGCGGGATAGACCACGCTGCCGATGATCCGGTCGGACTCGATCTGAGCGGCAATGCGCCCCCCCGGATCGACGCTTTCCAGCACCCGGCCCTCCCAGGCGCCGCCAAGCTTCTGGAAGTACCACCAGGGCACACCGTTGATCATCGAGACCACGAGGGTCTCGGGGCCGAACAGTGCACGCAGATCGGGCAGCAGCTCGATCACCTGATGCGCCTTGACGGTCAGCAGCACAACGTCCTGCGGACCGGCTTCCGAAGGTCGCTGCACGGCCCGAGCGTCGGGCGCGTGCGCTTGGCTGCCGTCTTCGAGGATCAGATGAAATCCGTTGGCGCGAATCGCCTCGAGATTTCGGTTGCGCGCAATGAAGGTCACGGCTTCACCCGCCATCGACAGCCGGGCCCCCAGGTATCCGCCGATGGCGCCTGCCCCCACCACTGCAATCTTCATCGTCAGCCTCAGTGCGATTCGTGGACGCTCAAGGGCTCACATCGCCCTTGAATGCGCGGTACATCAGGACCCCAGGCCGAGCTTCTGGGCCAGCCCGATGCGCTGCAGCTTGCCGGTGGCGCCCTTGGGGATTTCGTCCATCAGCAAGATGCGCTTGGGCACCTTGAAGTCGGCAGCCCGCTCGCTCACAAACGCCTGCAGTTCGCGTTCGGTCGCCTCGAGACCCTCGCGCAGCACCACCGCCGCGCCGACCTCCTCACCGAGCTTGGGGTGCGGCATGCCGAAGCACACCACCTGGGCAACCGCGGGATGGTCCATGAGAATCTCGTCGACCTCGCGCGGGCTGATCTTCTCGCCCCCGCGATTGATGATCTCCTTCAGGCGTCCGGTGAGCGTGAGGTAACCGGCCTCATCCATCACGCCTTGATCGCCGGTGCGAAACCAGCCCGCAGTGAAGGCCTCTTCATTGGCCTTGGGGTTGCTTTCGTAGCCGCGTGTGACGTTCGGCCCGCGAATCACGATTTCGCCCGTCTCGCCCGGCGCAAGCAGCCGGCCGTCCTCGGACATGATCGCGATGTCGGGACCCGCGGCCACGCCCACCGAACCGGGCTTGCGCACCGCGGGCGGCAGCGGGTTCGACGCCATCTGGTGCGTGGCCTCGGTCATGCCGTACGACTCGATCAGGGGCGCACCGAACACCTCTTCCAGCTCGCGGATCACCTGCGGCGGAATCGACGACGAGGACGAGCGCAGAAACCGCAGCGGATTGCGCTGGATCACGTCGGTGTTCTTGCCGGCACGCGACAGAATCGTCTGGTGCATGGTGGGCACGGCGGTGTACCAGGTCGGCTGCGCCTCGTCCATCCAGCCGAAGAACTTGAGCGCGTTGAACCCGGGCGTGCAGAACACCTGGGAGCCGGCCGACAGCGGCGTGAGCACGCCGGCGATCAGGCCGTGGATATGGAAGAGCGGCATGATGTTCAGGCCGCAGTCGGCGGGGCCCAGGGCCAGCGTCTGCCGGATGTGACGGGCGGAGGCGCACAGGTTGGCCTGC
>JBILSK010000154.1:0-5486 GCA_044372165.1 Burkholderiaceae bacterium
AGGTCGGTGGAGGTCATGTGTGGGATTGTAGGTGGCAGGCCTGATCGGTTTCGATGCGCGGTTTCGATGCGCGGACCTGTGTATCGTCGCCGGTTTGCGCTGCGCGGGGCGGCGCATCCCATGCTTGGTGTGCTTCTCGTGGCCTGTGCACGTTCATGATCGATCCGGCAGTCGGTTTCAGTGTGACCCAATGGGCCGCGATGATGGTGATCACCGCAGCGGCCGGTCTGACCTACGGCTTTGTCGGCATCGGCTTTCCGATGCTGGCCACGCCGCTCTTCGGCCTGATGTTCGGCTGGAAATCGGCGGTGACCCTGATGGTCTTGCCGACCTGGGTAGTGACGGTGGTTTCGGTGTGGATGTTTCGCAGGCAGGTCGATCCGCGTCGCGTGCTGCGCGACTACTGGGTGCTGGTGCCGGCGATGCTGCTGGGCTTGGTGCTGGGCGTGCAAGCGCTGCAGTCTGTCGATCCGGCCTGGCTGATGTTGCTGATGTCGGGGGTGATGGTGGCCTTCCTGCTGCTGGATCGGGTTGGCGCCACCGAACATCCCGGCTTGCGCGCGCATCCGGTTCTGCTCACGCTGGCTTTCGGTCTGTTTGCCGGGTTCTGCGAGGGTGCGATCAATGTGTCGGGCCCGATCCTGTTGATCCTGTTCCTGCTGTTGGCGGTGCCGGTCGATGCGATCATCGCGATGTTGAGTGGCGTCTTCTTTCTGGGCAAGACAGTTCAGGCACTGCTGATGGCGCACGCTGATGCCTTCGATGCGCGGGCGATGCAGGTGCTGGTGCCGATCGCGCTGATCGGTTCGGCGAGCTACCTGGCGGGTCTGCGCCTGCGGGCGCGGGTCGATCCGGCGCACTACCGCACAGGGTTGAAGGCGTTTCTGGCAGTGATGGCAGTCGGCATGATTGCCCGGGTGATGCTGGGCCTTGCGGCATGAAGCGACTGTTGAACGCATCAGTGTGAAGGCAGGCACGAGCTGAACGCCTCAGCGAATCAGCAGGATCAGTGCGACGCCGGTGAGAAAGAACAGCAGCAGGGTGCGAAACCGTTGTTCGCTCACGCGGTGGCGCAGTCGCTTGCCGGCCATCATGCCCAGCGACACGGGTGCCAGCGCCAGCAGGGACATCAGGGCCTGCGGCCAGCCCAGAATGCCCACGGCGATCAACGAGACGTACAGCGGCAAGGCGCCGAAGAGGTTGAGCACACTGACCGATCCGACGAACTGCTCGCGGGTCAGGCGCAGGGCAACCAGGTAGGTGATGAGTAGTGGCCCCATCGCGGAGGACACGCCGCCCAGTGCGCCGGACAAGGCGCCCACCAACACGCTCCAGCGGCGCTCCTGGCGGCGGTCGACGGTGAGCTGCGGTTGCCATGCAATCAGCGCAACCGCCAGCAGCACGGTGCCGGCGACCATCGCGTTCAGCGCAGACACCGAGAGGCCCTGCGTCAGCCAGACGGTCAGCGTGGTCATGGCCACCATCGGGACGAGCAGGGGGGCAAAGCGTGCGAGGGTGGGGCGCACCATGCCGCCTTCGCCCGCTTGCCAGAGGTTGGAGCTGAGTACCGGAATGCTCAGCAGTGCGATGGCCTGCGTGCTGGGCATGGCCAGGCTGAGCATCGGTACGGTGACCAGGGGCAGTCCGACGCCGAGCAGGCCCTTGACCAGTCCGCCGAAGAGGAAGATCGCCGCGATGCCGACGATGGCCCAAGGCTCGGGCGCCAGGGCCAGCGTGGCTGCAAGGCTCGCGCTCAGGGTGCCCATGAGTTGCGCGGGCCCAGGTTTGCGATGCAATCAGGCGCGTTGTGCGCGAGCCAGGACCGCGTGCAACAGAACATTGGCGCCGGCGTGAAGGTGGGCCGGGTCGGCGTTCTCGATTTCGTTGTGGCTGATGCCGCGCTCGCAGGGCACGAAGATCATCGCGGTCGGGCAGCGGCGTGCGACATAGACCGCGTCATGACCTGCACCGCTGGCCAATCGCATGCGCGGATAGTCGTAGGCGGCTGCAGTCGATTCGATTGCATCGAGGAGCGCGGGGTCGAATGCGCACGGTGGGAAGTGCGCGGTCTGCACGAGCCGGATGCGTACGCCCTGTTCCTGCGCGATCCGATCGGCGGCTGCGTGTGCGGCCGCAGTCATGGCGTCGAGTGTCTGTGCGTTCGCGTTGCGAAGGTCAATGCTCATCTCCACCTGGCCGGGGATCACATTGCGCGAATTCGGCGAGACCAGCATGCGGCCTACGGTGCCGCGGGCGTAATGGGGATGAGTGCGGGCGATGTCCCTCACCGCAACTGTGAGGTGTGCGGCGGCGAGCAGCGCGTCATGCCGCAACTCGATGGGGGTGGGCCCGGCGTGGGCGTCCTGGCCTTCGATGCTCACATCGAACCAGCGCTGGCCCAGGGCAGATTCGACCACACCGATGACCTTGCCTTGGTTCTCGAGGATGGGGCCTTGTTCGATGTGGGCCTCGAAATAGGCGTCGAAGGCGGGCGCGAGGTCGGTGCCTGCGGCGCCAATGCTGCGCAGGGCCTCGGCTACCGTGGTGCCGTCGGCGTCCTTCTGGTCGAGGCAGTGGGCCAGGGGAAACGCGTCGGCGTAGACGCCCGAGCCCATCATCACGGGTTGAAAGCGCGTGCCTTCTTCGTTGGTCCAGATGGCGACCGCCAGCGGGCGACGCGTGGTGATGCCGGCATCCTGCAGGGTGCGCAGCACTTCCAGCCCTGCCATCACGCCGTACTGGCCGTCGAAGCGCCCGCCATTGGGTTGCGAGTCGATGTGGCTGCCCATGGCCACCGGTGCGGCATCGGGGTCGGTGCCCGGGCGGATGGCAAACAGATTCCCGATGCCATCGCACAGGATCTGGCAGCCTGCGTCCGCCAGCCAGCCCGTGACACGTGCACGGGCCTGAGCGTCGAGGTCGGTCAGGGCCAGGCGACGCACACCGCCGCGTGGTGTGGCGCCGAGTTCGGCCAGCGACATCAGTGAGGACCACAGACGATCGGCTGAGGTAACCAGGGCGGCTGGGGTAGGCAGAGGGGCGTTCATGTCGACCTCGGTGAACGGATGGTTTGGAAGAGGGGCCAAATCACTGGGCAGTGAGGTCGCGCACGAAGACGGCGGCCAGTGCGCCGGTCGCGGTGCGCAGTTCTAGCCGATCGCCCTCGATGCGTCGTGTGCTGACGGTCTGGAGGGCGGCCAGGTAGGCGGCCTCCTGTTCCATCACGCCGGCTGCGGCGCACAGGCGTCGGGTGGCGGCGGCCTGCTTGAAGCGCAAGGCGTCGCCCTGCTGTTCGAAGGCTGCGGTGTAGCGGTTGCATCCGGCAGAGCCGCTGGCCTGACCGTCGGTACCGAATGTCAGGGTGACGCTGCTTTCGGCGACCAGGCTGGTGACCGCTGCCTTGCCGTCATTGATGGCGGTTGCGCGCCAGGCGGTGCCGGCAAGCGCGCGAGGCTGTGCGGTGAAGCGGGCTCGGATCGTGCCGTCGGCGGCGCGCAATTCCAGGGTGCCGTCGTGCAGGCGCCAGGTGCTTGCGGCGGAGAGTGCACTCAAGTAGGCCTGGGATTGGCTCATGGCGTCGGGTGCGCAGGCCATGCGGGTCGAGGCGGCGCGCGCGGTGTCGATGGTGATGGTGTTGCCCTGGGCGAGATAGGGTGCGACGTAGCGGTTGCAGCCGTCAGTGCCCGCGGCTTTGCCCTCGGCGAAACTCAGGGTGGGGGCCGTGGCGGTGACGATGGGCGTGCCGGCGAGCGTGCTCAGGACCCAGGCAGTGCCGTCCAGTGATGCGGGCGCGGCGGCAGGGGTGGGTGCGATGCACCCGGTGGTGAGCAGTGCAAGCAGCACGGCAAGAGGCGCGGACAGGCTGAATGTCATGGTGCAGGGCGGGAGCGGTGAAAGCAGCAGCTTAGCGCCTGAGGGGCGTGCGAGATACCCGTCCGGCGCTTCAGTGCTAGTGCGGACGGGTGCGCGCTGCGGTTTGCGCGGTGGGCGGTGGGCCGCTGCATCTCAGGCGGGGGCGCCCAGTTCGGTCGAGATGTCGCGGGCGAGTTCGCTGATGGCGCCGATGATCTCGGTGCGACGCCGTGCGCTGAGTCCCGCCTTGATCACGCTGACTGCGACAGCCGCGCGGGCTTCGGTGCTGCGGGCATCGAAGACTGGCGCGCCAAAGCATTGCATGCCATCGGCGGTCTCCTCATCATCGATCGAATGGCCGGTACGTCGAATGGTGGCGAGCTGGCGCAGCAATGCGGTGGTCGTGGTCACGCTGTGGCGGGTCATTCGTTCGAGTGGTCCGGGTCCGAGGCGCGCGCGTACGGTGTCGTCGTCCAGGCTTGCGAGCAGTGCCTTGCCCGACGAGGTGAATGCGGCGGGAAAGCGCCCGCCGACGCGGTAGTTCACAGCGAGCGGGCGAGTGCCGGGGCGGCACGCCAGGTAGACGACATCAGCACCTTCGAGGGTGGCGAGCATCAGGGTTTCGGTCGCGAGGGGTGCGGCGCGCGCTGCGTGGCTTTCGAAGGCGCGCAAGACGTCGGACGATGCGGCGTAGGCATCGGCCCAGCGCAGCGCGTGCGGCCCGATGCTGAAGCCGGCGTCGTCATTGCGCCTGGCCAGGTCGAGCGCAACCAGTGTAGTGAGCAGGCCATGCAGGCTGCTGCGTGGCAGGGCGAGTTGTCGGGCCAGGTCAGCGAGGGGCAGGGGCTGGCGGGCGGCGGCCAGCGCATCGAGCACTCGCGTGGCGCGCTCGACCGCAGGTACGAGTCGCTCTGGGACGGAGGTGCTGGGCGCAGACGGTTGGGTCATGGAATTCGGGCAGGCATCGCGGCGCGTGCTGCGGGTTGACATGGTTCGGCAGGCTGCTCAGAATCGTCTCATATCCTGAACAACTGTTCAACGGGTTGAACAACGGAGAGATCATGGGCAATAGCGATTCGAAAGTCTTTGCGTCGGCCGGTTGGCTGGACGAGCAGGTGGTGGGTCATTGGATCGACGGCGCGGTGCGTGCCGGGCGCGAAGGGGATCGCCAAGCCGATGTGTTCAACCCGGCCACCGGTGCTGTGGCGCGTCGCGTGGCGCTGGCCGATGCGGTGGGCGTCGATGCTGCTGTGCGCTCGGCGGCTGCGGCGTTTCCCGAGTGGGCGGCCACACCACCGTTGCGTCGTGCGCGGGTGATGTTCAAGTTCAAGGAACTGCTCGAGCAGCATTCGGGCGAGTTGGCGGCCATCATCACGGCCGAGCATGGCAAGGTGTTTTCGGACGCGCTGGGCGAAGTGACCCGCGGCATGGAAGTGGTCGAGTTTGCCTGCGGCATTCCGAGCCTGTTGAAGGGCGAGTACACCGAGCAGGTTGGCACGGGCATCGATGCCTGGTCCATGCGTCAGCCGCTGGGCGTGGTGGCCGGCATCACGCCGTTCAACTTTCCGGCGATGGTGCCGATGTGGATGTTTCCGGTGGCGCTTGCGTGTGGCAACAGCTTCATCCTCAAGCCA
>JBILSK010000155.1:0-5463 GCA_044372165.1 Burkholderiaceae bacterium
CCTGCGAAAACATGTGCGCAAAGATCTGCGTGATCGGGCCTATGCCGCGCACCTCGTTGAACGGATCCTTGAACCAGGCGTCTTCGGTGTAGACCTCGGCCATGCGGGCGGTGTCCTGCAGCGTGATGCCCTCGAAGAAGCGCACCAGCCGCTGCAACTCGGGCGAGCGCGGCTCATGGGCGGGCGTGACGACCGCATTCGATGTCATCGTCTCAGCCTCCGGTGATGCGCCGGATCAGCCCGAAATACAGGCGATAGGGCAGGATGCGCGCGAATTTCAGCCACAGGGTGAATCGCGCTGGAAAATGGATCTCGAAGCGCCCGGCCTCGAGGCCCGCGAGGGTCGCTTCGGCCGCGTCCTGCGCAGTGATGAGCGCCGGCATCGGAAAGGTGTTGCCGGCGGTGGCGGGCGTGTCGACGAAGCCAGGATTGATCAGGTGCACCCCGATGCCCAGCGGGTGCAGGTCCAGATAGAGCGTCTCGGCGAGATTGATCAGCGCCGCCTTGGTGGGCCCGTAGGCGAGGGATTGCGGCAGGCCGCTGTAACCGGCAACACTCGACACCAGCGCGATCGCACCGCGGCCTTGCGTCAGCAGCATGGGCAGTACCGCATCGAGGGCGGAATACACCGCGACCAGATTGGTCTGCAGCATGGCGCGAGCGCGATCCAGCTCGAAGTTCTGGGCGCGCATCGGCTGGTAGATCCCGGCGACCCAGAGCACCAGGTCGATGCCGCCCCAGCTGGCTTGCAGCGTCGCGGCGGCCGCCGACACCGCGGCGCTGTCGTTGACATCCAGGGGCAGGACCTGCAGGGCTGCGCTGGGCTGCCCGTCCGGTGCCGATTCAAACAGCGCCTGCAGCGCCTCGCGCCGCCGCGCCGAGACAGCCACCCGCGCTCCTCGGCGATGCAAGGCCCGCGCCAGTTCGGCACCAATGCCGCTCGAGGCGCCGACCACCCAGACCCGCCGTCCGGCCCAGGTGTCGATCCGCGGATTGAGCGGGGCGAGCAGGCTCATCGCTTCTGGAAGGACAGCAGCACTTCGCCCAGACGTACCCCGAACTTGCTCATCGTGGCGCGGTTGAGCATCACGCGCTCGTCGATGAGGTACATCCAGTCATCGAAGTCGACCTGCCAGGTGCGTCCATCCACCTCCAGGGCCAGCGTGTAGCGCCAGTTGAAGGCGTTGCCAGCCACCTGGCCTTGAGCCTCGCCAATCACATCAGCGGCACTACCGCTGTAGCGATTGCCGGGCAAGGCGCGCAAGGTCCAGATGCGTCGGCTGCGGCTGCCATCAGACCAGGAGAAGGCTTCGTCCAGCGTGCCGACATCACCGTCCCAGCGGCACTGCATGGCCACGGTGAATCGGCGTACCACCTTGCCCGAGCGGTCCTGGAACACGCCCCAGGCATCGACTGGGCCGTTGAAGTAGGTGCGCAGGTCGAGCAGCGGCTTTTCCCTGGCATACATGCCGGGGTCCGGGCTGGCGCAGCCCGACAGAAGCGTGGCCCCTGCACCGGCCAGTCCCAGCAGGGCGCGCCGTCGGTGCGTGGATGGTGCAGGCAGCAAGGGGCTTCCAGGGTCCGGTGTGAGAGTAGCCGGCGAGGCGGGCGGGGCAGTGATCATCATGGACGCTCGGTGCGGGGGATCGAGGAAGGCGAAGGAGGCGAGAAGCAGATCAGGATCGCGCCGGCACACAGCTTGAGGGCGCAGGGCACCAGGGCATAGGTGAAGGACAGCGCCCAGGAGGGGGTGCCTGCCTCATGCCCCAGGACATCGAGCAGGGGCAGCGCCAGGCCGGCGGCCGTGGCGAGGTTGAGCTTGGTGGCCAGACTCCACACGCCGAAGAACGCGCCGTCACGACCCGGCGGGGCATCGGGTTCGGCCAGCACGGTGGCCAGCAGTGCAGGCGGCACGGCCAGGTCGGCGCCGAGCGCAAATCCGGTGGCGGCACAGATCACCATGAAGGCGGTCGTGTCGCCCGGGCCGAGTCCGAACGCCCAGACGAAGGCGAGCACCGACAGCCCCATGCCCGCCAACCACGCCCGGCGCAGGCCGATGCGCGGCGCCAGTCGTGCCCAGATCGGCATACCGCATGCGGCCGCCAGGAAATACACGACCAGGAAAGTCGGCGCCTGGTCCGGGGCCGCCAGTGTGTCGGTGACAAAAAAGAGCAGCAAGGTGGCCGGCACGGCGCTGGCGATGCCGTTGAACAGAAAGGCGGCCAGCAGCCGACGAAACGGCGCGTGCCCCAGCACGACTCGCCAGCCGGCGCCTTCGCCGACACGCGACCCCGCCCCTCGTGGCGGTGGCAAGGGAGCCTTGAGGAGTGCCGCCGCACACAGCGCGGCCAGCAGCGCGAACAGGCCCACCAGCCAGGCGGCGCGTTCCGGAACCAGCAGGCTGGCCGCCAGTAGCACGCCGGCCAGACCCAGGCCCTCGCGCACCGAGGTCACGCGGATCCGGTCGGCCGGGGTATGTCCCAGCCGTGCTCCCCAGGTCTGATGGGCAATGACCACCACGGACCAGGCCAGGCAGGTGAGGATCGAGGCCACCGCCAACCAGAGCGTCGGATTGACACCATCGGGCGGCAGGAACAGGGCGGCAAATCCCGCCGCCAGGACCGGCAAGGCGAACAGGATCCAGCGTCGCGCAGCGCCCGGGGTGCTCTGACGATCGAGTGCCGCGCCGATGGCCGGGTCGGCCAGTGCATCGATGAACCTCGCAAGGAACAGCACGCTGCCGATCGCGGCCAGTCCGATCGAGGTTCGTTGCGCGTAGAAGGCCGGCAAGAGCACGAACAGGGGCAGTTCCAGCAAGGCCAGCGGCGCGCGCAAGGCACCGTAGGCGAGCGCATCGCGCAGGCTCACCGACGACGTCGGTTCATGCGCTCGGGCGGGCAGGCCGGTCACGGCCGGCTGTCGGCCAGGGCCGAGGCCCGACGCATGACCGATTCCCGCAGCGAGGGCGCCTGCGTGCGTTCATCGAGCCAGATCGAGAAGAAGGCCCGCGTGAAGGCGGGGTCCGCGATCGACCCGATCGGTCGGTCGTTGTGCAGGAAGCGGGTGCCGCGACCGGGGTCGACCACACCGGTCAGGCGATCGCCGCGCGCCACGTCCGGAAACAGCCGCACCATGGCCGCCTCCCACTGCCCGCGCTGGGCGGCGTCGCCCACTCCCAGCCGGGCGAATTCGCGAACACTGCTCTCGACGATGGTCTCGCCGCGCAGGGCAGTGTGATAGCTGAGTTCAAGGGCCATCGGCCGCGCGGCCGGCGTGTCGAGCGCGATTCCGGCCGGACCGACCCACAGTCGCGCGCTGTAGATGCGCAGGCCGAGCCAGCGCAGTTCGCCCTCGCCGGCGAGCCGGGCATCCGGCAACACCGATGCGATCGAGGTGGGTGGTGCCGTGCGCAGGCTGTTGGCCAGACCCATGCCGGGCAGGGTGGCGAGCAGCCCGCCGAGTGTGACGACACCACGCCTCAGGGCAGCGCGCCGAGACGCTCGAGGCCCCGACGCTGGCGCGGCCGTCGTCATGGATTCAACCGGGTGCGCGAAGGGTGTACTGGATGACATCGATGTTTCCCTGATCGAAACCGGCTTCACAGTAGGCGAGGTAGAACTCCCAGATGCGCGCAAAGCGTGCGTCGAACCCCTGTGCCGTGATCGTTGGCAGGCCGGCCAGGAATCCGTCGCGCCACAGCGCAAGGGTTCGGGCGTAGTCGGGGCCGAACCGGAACCGATCGGTCACGGTCAGCCCAGCAGCTTGCGACTGCGACTCGAAGGCCGAGGGCGAGGGCAGCATGCCGCCCGGAAAGATGTATTGCTGGATGAAATCCGTGCCGCTGCGGTAGCGATCGAAGAGTCGTTCGTCGATGGTGATGGTCTGGATCACCGCCTGGGCGCCGGGTGCCAGGCAACGACGCAGGGTGGCGAAGTAATCCGGCCAGTAGCGCTCGCCGACCGCCTCGAACATCTCGATCGAGACGATGGCGTCGTAGCGATCGTGTTCGTCGCGATAGTCCTGCAGTTTCAGCTGCGTGTGCTCGGAGAGCTGCGCCGCGTCCATGCGCTGGCGTGCCCACTCGAGTTGCTCGGTCGAAAGCGTGAGTCCGGTGACCTGCAATCCGTCGCGCGCGGCGAGTTCGGCGAAGCCGCCCCAGCCGCAGCCGATTTCCAGCACGCGGGCCCCACGAGGCAGCGCCAGGACATCCAGAATGCGACGGTATTTTGCGGTCTGCGCAGCTTCCAGTGACTGGGCCGGCGATGCGCCAAACAAGGCGCTCGAATAGGTCATGCTCGGGTCGAGCCAGACCGAATAGAAGGGATTGCCCAGGTCGTAGTGCGCGTGAATGTTGCGCCGCGAACCGGCGCGGCTGTTCCGGTTGAGCAGGTGCTTGATCCGATCGATCAGCTGCCGCCAGCCGCGACCGTAGATGGCGTCCTGCATCGCATCGCGATTGGCGGCAATCACCTTGAGCAGCGCCGGCAGATCGTCGGTGTGCCAGTCCTGGGCAATCCAGGATTCGGCAAAGCCGATGTCACCCCGGCGCAGCGATGCCGCGGCCACTTTCCAGTTGGCCAGCCTGATCCGGGCCGCGGGCCCGCCCGAACCGAATTCGAGTGTCTGACCGGCAGGCGTGACCAGGGTGATCCGCCCGGTGCGCAGTCTTCCGAGCAAGGCGAGCAGCAGTCGGCCGGTCGGCGGAATCGACTCCGACCCCTGAGCTGGGTTGCGAATGGGGAGCTCGCGCTCGGCCAGGTCGGTGGCTTGGGCGGTGTGACTCGAGGGAAGGCCTGACTGCATGATCGACGGCATCTGGGGCTGCCTCACGGAAGGCTTCGGGTGACGAAGGCCCCGGGCGGCGAAGGTTTGCGATGAAAGGGTACGCCTGCACGCCACAGTCGCCACGCTTGCAGATGGATGCGAGCGATGACGCCGAGCGTGAACAGAGGGTGACCGAAGAGGGCGCGGCGGGCAACTGCGGCGCTGACTGGCTCGAGCCGGCCGCTCAGGCTGGTCACCAGGACGGGCCCCTGTTCGTCATGCAGTTCGATGCGCGAGAGGGTCCGCCCGTCGCGATGCAGGAATCGAAAGACATACTCGCCTTGCACATCGAAGAAGGGCGAGACATGAAACACCTTGCTGGCCCGCATGTCTCGACCCGCTCGCAAGGGGGCGCCGTCAGGCTCGGCGAGCAGATAGCAGTGTCGCTCCCCGAAGGTGTTGTTCACCTCGGCGACCACCGCGATGAGTTCGCCGTCGCCGCGGTGACAGAACCAGAAACTCACTGGCTTGAAGGCATAGCCGAGCATTCGGGGAAAGGTCTGCAGCCAGATAGGGCCGTCCACGGACACGCCCGATTGCGCGCACAGGGTACGGATCCAGATCTCCGGCGGCGTGACACCGTCGCCATGATCCGAGCTGCGAAACGACATCGGTGCCGCGCGCTCCCAACCGAACCAG
>JBILSK010000156.1:0-5452 GCA_044372165.1 Burkholderiaceae bacterium
GCGATCGCCAGCACAAAGACCAGCGAGGCCAGCACCGTGATCGCATGCTGCGCAGCCAGCAACCAGAGGGCCCCGGCGGGAGGCTGCTCGTCGACCGAATGCACCAGATCGTAAGGCCGCTTGCGCCCCGAACCGGGACTCGGTACCCACTGGATCAGTGCACGGATCGAAGGCATGGCATGAAGGGTAAGGGGAAGTGACAAGAGTGCATTGTGCGTGCATCCGGGCGCAAGGCATCACTCGGGCGCAAGGCGCTATGCGGCACGAACCCGCCAGGCAAGAAGAGCTGCCGCCCCGAACAGCACCCCCCAGAAGGCCGACCCGATGCCCCACAGCGTGAGGCCCGAAGCCGTGACCAGAAAGGTCACCAGCGCCGCATCGCGCTGCGCCTCATCGGCGAGTGCCGCATGCAGGCCGCGGCCGATGGTGGGCACCAGAGCAATCCCGGCAATGGCAACGACCAGCTCGCGCGGCAAGGCCACGAACAGCGCCGCCAGCGGTGCCGCAAACACGCCGATCAGCAGATAGATCACACCGGCCGTGGCCGCCGCCAGCCAGCGTCGTTGCGGATCGGGATGAGCCTCGGGGCCCATGCACAGGGCCGCGGTGATCGCCGCGAGATTCAGGGCAAAGACACCGAAGGGCGCACCCATCAGTGTGGCCAGACCGACCACGGTGAGAATCGCCGACACCGGCGCACGCCCGTAGCCGCAGGCGCGTTGCACCGCCACGCCGGGCAGGTTCTGCGAGGCCATGGTGACCACGAACAGCGGCAGGGCGATGCCCAGCAGGGCGGACGCCGAAAAGCGCGGGGGCCAGGCCAGGGGCGCCACCGACACCGGTTCGACAGGGTCGGCTGCGGACGGCCAGGCACCGATCAAGGCCACCGCGAGTCCACCTGCCAGCAGGGCCAGCGGCACCGCAAAGCGCGGCGCGACCCGCCGAAACAACAGGTAAGCAAGCAGCATGGGGGCCACGATCCGCGGCGCCGATGCCAGCGAACTGAAGACCTCGATGCCGAAACGCACCAGCACCCCGGCCAGCAGCGCACTGGCGAGTGCCTGGGGAATCCGATGCATCCAGCGTTCGAACAGCCCGGTGACACCCGCCAGGGTCAGCAGCGCACCGGTCACCAGGAACGCGCCCACAGCCTCGGCGATCGGCACGCCCTGCAGGCTGGTGGCCAGCAGCGCCGCCCCCGGAGTCGACCAGGCAATGACCACCGGCAGGCGCCACCACAGGCTGGGCAGCAGGCAGGTGAGCCCCATGCCGATCGACAATGCGGCGGTCATGGTGGCCAGTTGTGCCGCATCCAGGCCCATCGCCCGACCGGCCTGGACGATCAGCGGATAGGAGCTGGAAAAGCCGACCAGGCAGGTGACGAAGCCGGCGGTAAGCACGCCCAGGGCCACGCTCGCGGGATGAGTGGAGCGTGCCCGCACGATGACTGCCCGATCAGCTGGCGATGCGCTGGCCGTGCTCGCGGGTCGCGTGGAAGCGCACCTTGGGCCAGCGCTCCATGGTCAGACGCAGGTTCACGCCGGAGTCGGCCAGATAGACCAGATTGCCGTCGACATCCTTGGCCAGTCGCATCTGCTGGGCGCGGGTGAACTCGCGCAGAGTCTGCTCGTCATCGCAAGTGACCCAGCGCGCGCTGTTGATGCCAGCCGACTCGAAGCCGGCTTCCACCCCGTATTCGGTGCGCAAGCGATGCTCGACCACCTCGAACTGCAGCTGACCCACCGCGCCCAGCAGCGGGGTGGAATCGACGAAGGGCTCGAAGACCTGCACCGCCCCTTCTTCACCCAGCTGCTGCAAGCCCTTGAGCAGCTGCTTGGACTTCAGCGGATCCCGCAGTCGGGGCCGCGAAAAGAGCTCGGGCGCGAAATAGGGAATCCCGGTGAAGCCCAGCGCCTCGTTGGCCTCGGTGAGCGTATCGCCGATCTGCAGCTGACCGTGGTTGTGCAATCCGATGATGTCGCCTGCGTAGGCCTCTTCCATCAAGGTGCGTTCGTTGGCCATGAAGGTCATCGCGTTCTGGATCTTCATCTGCCGACCCATGCGCCGGTGATGCACCTTCAGGCCCGGCTGGTAGCGCCCCGAGCACACCCGCAAGAAGGCGATGCGATCACGGTGGTTGGGGTCCATGTTGGCCTGGATCTTGAACACGAAGCCGCTGAAGCCGGGTTCCTCGGGACGCACGGCGCGGATGCCGGCATCGCGGGGCTGCGGCGGCGGCGCCCAATCGACCAGGGCGCGCAGGATCTCGCGGACACCGAAGTTGTTGATGCCCGAACCGAAGAAGACCGGTGTCTGGCGCCCTGCCAGGAATTCATCGAGCTCGAACTCGGCGCCTGCACCGCGCACCAGCTCGATCTCGTCGCGCATGGTCGACATCTCCTGGGGAAACTCGGTGTCCAGTGCCGCCAGCTGCGCGCCAGAGATGGCCTGCACCGACTGATTGGCGCGTTCCTCGCCGGGTGCGAAGCGCAGGACTTCATCCCGTAACAGGTGATACACACCGCGAAAGCGCTTGCCCGCACCCACCGGCCAGGTCACGGGTGCGCAACGGATCTTGAGGACCGACTCGATTTCATCGAGCAGCTCGATCGGCTCGCGCACCTCGCGGTCGAGCTTGTTCACGAAGGTGACGATGGGCGTGTCGCGCAGGCGGCAGACCTCCAGCAGCTTGATCGTCTGCGCCTCGACGCCCTTGCCGGCGTCGACCACCATCACCGCGCAATCCACCGCGGTGAGCACCCGATAGGTGTCCTCGGAAAAATCCTGGTGACCCGGTGTGTCGAGCAGGTTGAAGACGCAGTCGTCGTACTCGAACTGCATGACCGAGCTGGCCACCGAGATGCCGCGCTGCTTTTCAACCTCCATCCAGTCGGAGGTCGCATGACGCGCGCTCTTGCGCGCCTTCACCGTGCCGGCCAGCTGGATCGCGCCGCCGAACAGCAGCAGCTTCTCGGTCAGCGTGGTCTTGCCGGCGTCGGGGTGGGAAATGATGGCAAACGTGCGTCTCCGCTTGACTTCATCCGGAATAGAGCCGCCTGCCATCAATCACTTTCCTGTCATGGGGACACGGCGCTTCAGGCCGTCTTGAAGCCGCTGCCTGGGCGCGGCCCCGAATGATAACCGCATGGCCCATCCAGGCCGGCTCAGATCAGCGGTGCCGCCAGCTGTGCCGCGTTCTCGACGATCCGCCAGCCCAGGGCCCGTGCACGCCAGGCCTGCAGCGACATCGGATCGCTGCGCTCCAGGTAACTGCGCTGCAGGGCCAGCAGCTCCTGCGCGAAGCCGACGTCATAGATCAGCATCGACAGCTCGAAGTTCAGGTGAAAGCTGCGCAGATCGAGATTGACCGTGCCAAAGCAGGACAGCTCGCCGTCGACCACCATGCTCTTGGTGTGCAGCAGACCACCTCGGAATCGGTGGATGCGCACGCCCGCCGAGAGCAGCTCATCGAAATAGGACGCGCTGGCGAACTGCACCAGCCGCGAATCGCACGTGTGGGGCAGGATCAGGGTCACCGCCACGCCCCGCGCTGCGGCCGAACGCAAGCCCATGATCAGGGCATCTCCGGGGGCAAAATAGGGCGTGGTGAGGACCAGCTCGCGACGCGCACCATAGATGGCGGTAAGCAGGATGGCCTCGATGCCATGCACCGAGAAGCCCGGACCCGAGGTCATCGGTTGCAGCTCGACCGAGCCCGGTGCGAAGCCGTGCACAGACGCATGCTCGTCGCGCAGCAGGGGCCCGCGCTGCAGCACTGCCATGCCGTTGGTCAGCGCACCCAGCACCGAAGCAGCGGGCCCTTCGATCCGGGTCATCGCGTCGACCCACTGACCGACCCCCGCGTCCTGCTTGAATTCGAGCGGGTCGGCCAGGTTGAAGCTGCCGGTCCAGGCGATGCGATCGTCGAAGACCGCAATCTTGCGGTGATTGCGCAGATCCACCCGAGCCACCAGAAAGCGCAGGGCATGCGCCGGCAGCACGACCACCACCTGGATGCCGGCGGCCCGCATGCGCGACACCACTTCGCTGCGCGAGAACGTCCGGCTGCCCAGGCCGTCCATCAGCACGGTCACGCGAACCCCGCGCCCGGCAGCGCGCAGCAGTGCATCGACCAATTCGACCACCCGCCCGGCGTGATGCCAGATGTAGAACTCGAGCGAGCAACGTGTCTGGCAGGCCTCGATGTCATCGATCAGGCCCTGCAGGATGCGCCCGCTTTCCGAGTACAGCGTGATTCGATGGCCGCCCATGACCGGAATGCCGCCCAGGGCGCCCGACAGGCGCGCCACCGGCCCACCGAGCGGGCCGATGCGCGCGGGGTCGATGCGGCTGCTGTCGGCCAACTGCTGGATGTGCGCATACAGGCCGGCACGCTCGGCTTCCGCGCGGCGGATCCAGATCCGGCCCAATCGACGCTCGCCGATCATCACGTACAGCACAGCCCCGCCCAGGGGCACGAGCAGCACCAGGAGGATCCAGGCCAGCGCCACGCCCGGTGCGTTGCGCCGGGACAGGATGCGCAGGGTCAGCCCGATCACGGCGACCGGGTGCAGCCAGGCGAGCATCTGGAAAAACGTCTGCATGGCGGTCGAGTCTAATCGACGGGTGCTATCCTGCCCCACATCTCGGCTCTCTCTCCGCCTCGATGGACCTGTTACTGCTGCTGCTCCTCATCCTGCTGAACGCGGTGTTCGCGATGTCGGAGATGTCCGTGGTCTCGTCCCGGAAGGCCCGGCTGCAGCGCATGGCCGACGATGGCTATCCGGGGGCAAAGTCGGCGCTGGCGCTCAACGACGAGCCCACAGGCTTCCTGTCCACGATCCAGGTCGGCATCACCACCATCGGGGTGCTGAGCGGTGTGGTCGGCGAAGGACTGATCGCCCACCCGATCGCCCACTGGCTCGGCCAGTTCCCGCTGATCGAACCCTATGCCAGCGGTCTGTCGGTCGCGATCGCGGTCACCCTGATCACCTATCTGTCCGTGGTGATCGGCGAACTGGTGCCCAAGCGCCTGGCCTTGCGAGCCCCCGAGCGGCTGGCCTCGGCGGTCGCGCCCCCCATGGTCTGGTTCTCCAAGGTGACCCGGCCGCTGGTCTGGATACTGTCCTCGTCCAGCAACATGCTGGTGCGTCTGCTGGGCGGGCGTGGCACCGAAGAGCCGCCGGTGACCGACGACGAGATCAAGGTGCTGATGGAGCAAGGCGCCGAGGCCGGCGTCTTTCACGAGAGCGAGCAGGCCATCGTCTCGAATGTACTGCGCCTCGATGAGCAGCGCATCGGCGCGATCATGACGCCGCGCATGGACATCTACGCGATCGACCTGGACGACGGCGACACCGCCGTGCGGGCACAGCTTGCCGAGAGCCCGCATGCGCGCGTGGTGGTGTGCCGCGGCGGCCTTGAGCACATCCTTGGCGTGCTGCGCATCGGC
>JBILSK010000157.1:0-5445 GCA_044372165.1 Burkholderiaceae bacterium
GAACTCGTGCAGATGCTAGTGGGCCGCATGAGCGAATCGTCCAACTCGGTGCAGGAGTCGCTGGCGATGGTGTTCGTCGTCCAGTCGCTCGAGCGCATCGGGGATCACGCCAAGAACATCGCCGAATATGTGGTGACGGTGGTGTCCGGTGTCGACCCGCGCCACAGCCGCGAGAAGGTCTCGACCGAGCTGCCGAGCTGAAGTCCGAGCGCGCCCGGGAACCGGTTGGATCATCGCCGGTTTGCCCAGACGCCGCGCATCGCTGATAATCGCGGTCCGCCTGTCGCCGGGGTGGTGAAATGGTAGACACAGGGGACTCAAAATCCCCCGGTAGCGATACCGTGAGGGTTCGAATCCCTCTCCCGGCACCAACTGCATCGCCTTCGAGCAAGGCGCTCAGCGCGGCGGCTGTGCCGCGAGGACTCCCGTGTCTGCCTGTTCGGTGCGCCCCCTGCCCGTCATCTGGCGGGAGCGCGACCAGGAAAGCGCAGGCTGAAGCGGCTGCCCTTGCCCGGCTCGCTCTCTATTTCCAGCCGCGCATGGTGCCGCTGGGCCACGTGCTTCACGATAGCCAGGCCCAGGCCGGTGCCCCCGGTCTCGCGCGAGCGACCCCGATCGACCCGATAGAAACGTTCCGTGAGTCGCGGCAGGTGTTCGGCCGGAATGCCGATGCCGGTATCGCGAACCGTGATGAGCGTGTGGGTCGCACTCGAGGTGACCGAGGCCGTGACCACACCGCCTGCCGGGGTGTAGCGCAGGGCGTTGGTCATCAGGTTGCGCACGGCACTGTCCAGCTCGGTCGGTGTGCCCAGCACCTGCGCGCTGTCATCGCCCTCGACGATGAGCGTGTGCTTGCCGCCGGACACCGCACGCAGGTCGCTGGCGATGGCTTCGAGCATCGCTTTGACTGCGATCGGTTCATGTGTCGGCGGATCGTCGCCGTGCTCCAGGGCGGCCAGGGTGAGCAGATCGCCCACCAGGCGCTGCATGGTGTCGGTCTGGCGAAGAGCTTGCTCGAGGCAGTGGCGACGCTCGTCGGGCGGCAGGTCCAGATCGATCAGGGTCTCGATGAAGCCGGCGACGACGGTCAGCGGCGTGCGGATCTCGTGCGAAATGTTCGCCACGAAGTCGCGGCGCATCCGGTCCACGCGGTCTGCGTCAGTGACGTCCTGGGTGATCAGCAGACGGTACGGTTCGCGGGTCGGCACCATGCGCAGCGCGAAAAGGCGGCCTGGCATGGCAGGCAGCGCCAGGACGACCGGCGCCGAGAAGTCGCCCTGCTGCAGGTAGGCAATGAATTCCGGCTGCCGGATGAAATGATCGATGGGGCGTCGAGTACCGAAAATGCCGTGCTGCTTCTGGGCGGCGCGGTTGCTCCAGCGGATGTGATCGTAGCGGTCGAGCACGACCAGGCCATCGGGCAGCAGGTCGACTGCCGCGTGCAGCTGCGCGAGTTCGTCTTCGGCCTCGCTTCGCTCCAGCGCTTCCTGGCGCATGTAGCGCTGCAGGCGATCCAGGGCCACGCCCCAGGATCCGAAGCCGGTCGGCAATTCACGCTGGCGAGGCAGTGCCGCCCAGTGATGCAGGCGAGACAGGTAGAACGTGTGAAAGAGGGCCAGCAAGGACAGCCCGACCACCAGCACCCAGGCGCCAGCATGAACGGTCGTCATGGAGGCGGTGGTGGCAGCAATCAGCAGGATGGCCGCGATGTACGCCAGGGTGCGCAGGACGATCAGGCTCAATCGGGACTCTTCAGGTGGGTGCAGGGGAGTGTGGCAGGAAGCGGTAGCCGCCGCCACGCACGGTCTCGATCAGACTGTCATGCCCGGAGGGCGCCAGCGCAAGTCTCAGGCGCCGAATGTGGACATCGACCGTGCGCTCCTCGATGTCGACCTGGTCGCCCCAGACGCCGTCGAGCAGTCGGGCGCGGGACAGGACCCGATCCACGTTGCGCATGAGGCAGTGCAGCAGGCGAAACTCGGTCGGGCCCATCTTGAGGATCTGGCCGTTGCCGAACACGCGGAAGGTCTCGGGCTCCAGGCGCAGGCCGGCCACTTCGATCGGTACCTCGCCCTCCTCCGACACCGTGCGGCGCAGAAGGGCTCGCACACGGGCCAGCAGCTCGCGGGGGGAGAAGGGCTTGGTGACATAGTCGTCCGCGCCCGCGTCGAATCCGCCGAGCTTGTCGGATTCGGTGGCCCGCGCGGTCAGCATCAGGATCGGCAGTTCGCGTGTGCCGGGCACGCCACGAAGGTGGCGGGCAAATTCGATGCCCGACTGGTCGGGCAGCATCCAGTCGAGCACGACCAGATCGGGGCGCGCCGCCTCGATGCTGGCGCGTGCCTGGGCCACGTCGCGCGCCGACACGGGGTCGAAGCCCGCGTGGCGCAGGTTCAGTTCGAGCAGCTCGCGAATGGCGGGTTCGTCTTCGACAATCAGGATCCTGGCGCGCATGTCTGCCTGGGGGTGTGTGGCTGTGGAGCCCCGCAGCGTATGACGACGATGTGACTGTCACATGACAGGCAAGCGCCGCTTCAGGTCGCCCGACCGTACTTGTCCTCGAAGCGGACGATGTCGTCCTCGCCGAGATAGTCGCCGCACTGCACCTCGATCATGGTGAGCGGCACGACACCCGGGTTTTCCAGCCGGTGACGCCCTCCGATCGGGATGTAGGTCGATTCGTTGGCCGAGACCAGGAAAATCTTGTCGTCGCAGGTCACCTTGGCGGTACCTGACACCACGATCCAGTGTTCGCTGCGATGGTGGTGCATCTGCAAGGACAGGGTGTGGTTGGGTTTGACCTCGATGCGCTTGATCTTGTAGCGGGCGCCTTCCTGCAGCACGGTGTAGGTGCCCCAGGGCCGGGCTACCGTGCGGTGCAGGCGCGCGGCCTCGTGGCCTCGGGACTTCAGGCGTGCCACGATCTCCTTGACCTGCTGGCTGGCATCCTTGCTGGCCACCAGCAGGGCATCGGGTGTGTCGACGACCAGCAGGTTGTCCACGCCGACCGCCGCAACCAGACGGTCCTCGCTTTGCACGTGGGTGTTGTGCGCATCGACGAACATGGCCTCGCCGACGGTGGTGTTGCCATCGGCATCCGGCTCGAACTGTTCGGACACCGCTTTCCAGGACCCGATGTCGCTCCAGCCGAAGGTGGTGGGCAAGACCACGACGCGTGCGGCCTGCTCCATCACGGCGTAGTCGATGGAGACATTGCGACAGGCACCGAAGGTGGTGGCGTCCAGGGTCACGCATTCGGCGCTGGCGCCGCCAGCGCTGGCCGCCCAGGCGACGCGGGCCTGCTGCAGCACATCCGGTGCATGGGCCGCCAGCGCGTCCAGGATGGCCCGTGCGGTGAAGCAGAACATGCCGCTGTTCCAGACGAAGTTGCCCGCGGCCAGAAACTGCATGGCGCGGGCGGCATCGGGCTTCTCGACGAAGCGGCTGACCTCGCGCGCCTCGCCCTGGCCGACCGGTGCGCCGGTCTCGATGTAGCCGAAGCCGGTCTCGGGCGCAGTCGGACGGATGCCGAAGAGCACCAGCGAGCCATCCTGTGCCAAGGCTGCGGCTTCGCGGGCACAGGCCTGGAAGGCGGCTTCATCGGGGATGAGGTGATCGGCAGGCAACACCAGCAAGGTGGCGCTCGGGTCGACCGATTCGGCCCACAAGGCTGCGACCGCGATCGCCGGCGCCGTGTTGCGCCCGCTCGGTTCGAGCAGCTGCGTGCAGGTCAGGCCAGCCGTGGCGGGCAGGCCGTCGAGCTCCTCCTGGGTCTTGAACTGGTATTCCCGGTTGGTCACCACGCCGATATGTCGACCGTCGGCCAGCGGCAGGCAGCGCGATACCGTGCGCTGCAGCAGGCTCAGCGGGCCACCCAGCTTCATGAACGGCTTGGGGAAGGCTTCCCGCGAGACCGGCCAGAGTCGGGTTCCGGAGCCGCCGGAGAGGATGACGGGAATCAGCATGGGTAATCCGTGTTCGGGAGGGTGCGCAAATTGTAGGCGTGCGGGGGGCATCCGGTCGGGAAAACCGGGGGCGGTCAGACAGTCGGCTCCTGAGAAGGAACGAGCGCGACCACGTGGAGCGGGGGTCGGTGGGAAAATCGAGGTTCGGCAAGCAGCCGGTGACAACGAGGATTCAAGCGTGGCAGGAAAGATTCTGGTGACCGGCGGTGCCGGCTATATCGGCTCTCATACCGTTGTCGAACTGCTGCAGTCGGGGTTCGAGGTGGTGGTCCTCGACAGCCTGGTCAATGCCAGCCCGGAGTCGCTGCGGCGGGTCGAGGCGATCACCGGGCGGTCTGCCCCGTTGGTGGTGGGCGATCTGCGTGATGCAGCGCTCATCAACCGGCTGCTGTCGGAGCATCGCTTCGATGCCGTGATCCACTTCGCCGGCCTGAAGGCGGTCGGGGAATCGGTTGCCCAGCCGTTGGAGTACTACGACGCCAATGTCGCGGGCACGATCACTTTGCTGCGCTGCCTGGATGCAGCCGGCGTGCGCCGCCTGGTCTTCAGCTCCTCGGCGACGGTCTACGGCGACCCCGAACGCGTGCCGATTGCCGAGGATGCTCCCACCGGGCCGACCAACCCCTATGGCCGCACCAAGTGGATGATCGAATTCATCCTGCAGGACCTGGCCGCCGCCGATGCCCGCTGGTCGATCGGCAATCTGCGCTATTTCAATCCGGTCGGCGCCCATCCGAGCGGTCGCATCGGCGAGGATCCGCAGGGCATTCCCAACAATCTGCTGCCCTTCATCGCCCAGGTGGCGGTGGGGCGCCGCGAGCGACTGAGCGTGTTCGGCGGTGACTGGCCCACGCCGGATGGCACCGGTGTGCGGGACTACATCCATGTGGTCGATCTGGCGCGCGGGCATCTGGCCGCACTGCGTCGGGTGTTCGATGTGCCGGGGGCCTGGACCGTCAATCTGGGCACGGGCCGGGGCTATTCGGTGCTCGACATGGTCCGGGCCTTCGAGCAGGCGAGCGGCCGGCCGGTGCCCTATGCCATCGTCGAGCGGCGCCCGGGCGACATCGCCACCTGCTTTGCCGATCCGGCACAGGCCCGGGCGCTGCTGGGCTGGCAGGCCGAACTGGAGGTCGATGCGATGTGCGTCGATGCCTGGCGCTGGCAAAGCGGCAATCCGGACGGCTATCGCGGCTGAGCCGCTGTCCCCGTCCGCGCCGGGCTCAGCTCATTCGACTTTCGCGCCGGATTCCTTGACGGCTTTTTCCAGCGGCGCTGCGCCCTCGCGCAGCTCGGCGGCGAAGGCGTCTGGTGAGGCGTGGGTGGCCACATCCATGCCCTGACTGGCCACCTTTTCCCGCACACCCGGTCGCGCCATGGCGCGCACCGTGGCCGCGTGCAAGGCCTTGATGGCTGCGGGCGGCGTGCCCGCCGGCACGTACAGGCCGAACGAGAAGCTCGAGTCGTAGCCGGGCAGGCC
>JBILSK010000158.1:0-5425 GCA_044372165.1 Burkholderiaceae bacterium
GGCTGTCCGAAGGCGTGGCCAACCCACGGGGCAAGACGCTGATCGTGCGCGTCAATGCCCTGGACACGCCTCACTTCGAGGATGACATCCTCGCCGTCGTGCGACCCGGCGTGCACATGGTGAATCTGCCCAAGGCGGAAACACCTGAGGCGGTGCGGGCCGCCTGTGCGGCAATCACTCGTGCCGAACGCCTGCAGGGTGTGGCCGCACGCATCGGTTTGCTGGTGAACATCGAGACGCCGCGGGGCCTGCATCGTGCCGCCGAACTGGCGCAAGCCGATCCGCGTGTCTGCGGCCTGCAACTGGGTCTGGCGGACCTGTTCGAGCCCTTCGGCATCGACCGCACCGACGTCTCCGCGGTTCAGCAGACGATGTTCGCCGTGCGCATGGCAGCCGCTCAGGCTGGTTTGCCAGCATGGGATGCGGCCTTCGCCAATGTGAATGATGACCAGGGCTTTCGCGCCGAAGCGGCGCTGGCGCGGCGCATGGGGTTCACTGGCAAGACCTGCATTCATCCCAGCCAGATCGCGCTTGCCAACGAAGCCTTCCAGCCCGGTGCCGCCGAAATCGAGCAGTCACTGCGGATCTTGTCCGCCGCGACCAAGGCCGACGCACAGGGCCTGGGCGCGTATCTCGTCGACGGTCGCATGATCGATGCGCCCTTTTTGCAGCGCGCCCGCGATGTGGTGGCCAGCGCACGCCGATTCGGCCTGATTGCCGAGAAGTGACCCGACACACCGTCGATTGCCGAACCCGCCGCGTCGACACACCCACCACGAGGCTTTCATGACTGCCCCTCGCCCGCCTGCGCGCACCGGTCACACCGGGCCCTTGACCGGCATTCGCGTGCTGGATCTGAGCGCCTACATCGCCGGCCCCTATGGGTGCACGCTACTGGCAGACATGGGCGCCGAAGTGATCAAGGTCGAGCCCCCGGAGGGCGACAACCTGCGTCGCTATCCCTCGACGCTGGCGAGCGAGAGCCGCGCCTTTCTGGGCGTGAACCGCAGCAAGCTCGGCATCGTGCTGGACCTCAAATCTCCCGAAGATCACGCGCGCCTCTTGAGCCTGGTGCGCAGCGCCGATGTGCTGGTCCACAATTTTCGCCCCCGCGTGCCAGCGAGACTGGGCATTGCCCATGCGCAGCTCCAGGCGATCAATCCCAGGCTGGTGTACTGCGCGGTCACCGGATATGGCGATACCGGGCCGCTCAAGGACAAGGCCGGCTATGACCAGGTGCTGCAGACCATGAGCGGCATCTGTTCTCTTCAGGGGCCACCAGGCGGGCCCCCTGAACTCATCTACGGTTCAGTGGTGGATTACTACGCAGCCTCGCTGGTGGCCAGCGGGGTGACGGCTGCACTGTTCGAGCGCGAGCGCAGTGGCGAAGGACAGTACGTGGGCATCTCGCTGCTGCGATCGGCGCTGGCCATGCAATCGGCCCGCATGGTCTGGGCCGAGAGCGAAGGGCGCGAGGTCGGTCGCGACATGCGCTCAGGGGGCATCACCGGTCTGCATCCAACCCGCGACGGGTTTCTGTACATCTCGGCAAACACGCCCCACTTCTGGAAGGCTCTGTGCGAAAAGACCGGCCTGACCGATCTGCTTGACGAACGCTTCGACACGGTCCGCAAGCGCGCACAACACCAGGGCGAAATCGTTCCTCGCCTGCACGAAGCGCTGGCGACGCGAACCGCACTGGAATGGGAGGCCCTGTTCGCGGACGAGGTGCCCTGCTCCGTGGCACGCGACATCGAGGACATGTTCGATTCAGAGCAGGTTCGCGCGGAAGACCTGGTGACCGAGTTCGAGCATCCGGTGGTGGGCCGTTACCGAGGCTTCACGCGCAGCTGGGCGTTCGGGCGAACGCCGGGCCCCGCCCCCTTTGCCGCGCCAACCCTCGATCAGCACGGCGAGGACATCAAGGCCGAGGCAGACCAGCTGCGCAGCACCGAAGACTGAGTCCTAATCCTGCAACCGGTAGCTTTCGAGTGCCGCGCGCAGGGGCGCTGACAGCGCCGCTGCACCGTTCCGGGTCGCTCGGTCGATGAAGACCATCACCGACTCACTGGTGGCCACGCAACGCTGCGACTCGAAGAATGCACTGCGAAATGTCACCGATCGCTCGCCGATGTGGGCCACACCGCACCCTGCCTGCCACTGCCGGGCGGGTGCTGCACGCCGCAACCAACGCAAGGACACATGGGCCACCAGGATCCCCGCGCCTGCTCCAAGGTGTGGCCCCAGCACCTGACTGATGAACTCAACCCGGACCTGCTCCGCAAAACGTGCCAGGCAGGTATCGCTCGCCAGGCGCCGGGCGTCGCTGTCGGAAAAGCGCGTGGACAGCGGGATGTGCCAGGAAAATTGATGCAGGCCCGGATCAGCCGGTTCGTTCGCCACGCCACCCATGCTCGGTGGACCGGATTCGACGCGGGAAATGTCCGCCTGAAGCAGGGCTGACGCAGTCGACTGCTCGAGGCTTCGCGGGGCACCCTCGAACCAGTCCGACAAGACGGTCTCCTGCACGCCCGCACATTGATCGTGCTGAAAAAGCGCGGTGGCCACGTACACGCAATCAGCATCGAACCGTTCGATCCGAGCGCCCCAGAAGAGAGGCGCGGGGTAATGCGCCTCGGCAAGAAAATCGGTCCTCTGTCGCACTGTACTCAGCCCGGGATTGACCTGGCGCCAGGCGTCGGGCCCGAGCACTGTGCGCAATGCATGCTGCACCGCTTCACCGTGCATCGACATCAGCGCAGTGTTGTTCAGGTGCTGCCAGACATCGACATCGGTGAATCGCGGCACCAGTTCGCCGCGCAACGGGTAGGAAGCTGACTGTCGTCGCCAGATATCGCGCCGCATCGAGAAGGACACCAGAACAGGGAACGGCTGCATTATGAGGTCTCCTCACTTCTCACGTAGCGGCCGTGGGCAACGAGTGATCGGCGCGGTATCGGATTCGGCACACCCGTCGCCGAGCACCCTACAATGCTGCATCGACAACAGGAGCCTCAAATGGAGATCATCTCTCTAGACGCCGCGGATACCTTGACGCTCCAGCTCAGGGGACGGCTCGATGTGACGACGGCTCCCTTGCTGGAGGGCGAACTGAAGCTCGACGGCGTACGCGAGCTCATCCTGGATCTCGATCAGTGCTCCTATGTTTCGAGTGCCGGCTTGCGCGAATTCCTGCGTGCACAGAAGCGCATGGCCACGTCGGGCGGAGGCGTCACGCTGATCAACGTGAGTCGCGAAGTTCAGGAAATCCTGGAACTGACCGGCTTGTCGAAACTCCTGCGCGTCCGGGGCAAGGTTCGGGAGATATCCATCGAGGGCAAGGAGTTTCTGTCGGCAGGAGTCTGTGGTGAATGCTATCGACTGGACCGTGAAACAATCGTCAAGCTCTACAACGCAGGCGTCGCAGCGGACATCGCCGAAAAGGAAAAGGCCTACGCGAAGGCAGCGTTCGTCGCCGGCATCCCAACGGCCATCTCCTACGACGTGGTGGCCTGCGGCACGCGCACGGGCGTGGTCTACGAGATGCTCGAAGCCACCCAGTTCAGCGCCATCATCCGAGCTGACCTGGCTCGCATGGACGACCATGGCAGGACGCTTGCACGGATCGCACGCAACATCCACGAGACCGCAGCCGATCCCACGGTCTTTCCCGACATCAAGAACAACTTCCGCGGATACATCCGACAGATGGACTTTTTCCTGTCGGATGGGGAGATTGAGTTTCTGCTGGAGCGACTGGAAAGCATCCCGGACGCCGACTCGACCGTCCACTTCGATCTGCACACCAGCAACATCATGATTCGCCAGGGTGAGCCGGTGATCATCGACATGGGCGATGTGTCACGCGGCCACTACCTTTTCGACGTCGGAGTGATCTGCACCATCTATGGCTATCCCGAGTTGGGGATCAGCGAACTGGCGACCAAGATCCCCAACGAAGAGGGGGCCCGGCTATGCGATCACTTTCTCGATCACTACTTTGCGGACAAGCCCGCAACGGAGCGGGCGTTCTTTGAACGGAATCGACCTTTCCTTGCGTCGCTGCGCCTGATTTACACCATCACCTTCTTGCCGGCGATGCGCGACCAGCTCGCCAGCATCATCAAGGATGTCTTGCTGCCCAGGATGGCGGCGTGACCCCTCCCCCGCGGCGCGCAAGGCGAGCCCCTGAGCACCGACGACACACGCTGCCTCGTATCAAGGAGATCACTCATGGCCAAGTCCTTCATCCTGTCAGAGCAGGATCGCCCTGCCCCGTTGAATGCGGGCGGATTCATGATCACGGTCCTGGCCTCCAAGGCAGACACCGACGGTTACGAACTATTTCATCAGAGCGGCGCAGAGGGCAAAGGTCCCGGCCCCCACTTCCATCCCTGGGACGAAACCTTTGTGGTGCTCAGCGGGGAGGTGCATTGCGGGGTCGATGGCAAGGAATCGCTCGCCACACCCGGCACGGTCATGCATGTGCCTGGGGGATCCGTTCACTGGTTCCGCTTCGGCAAGGGAGGCGCAGCCGTTCTGGCCCTGACCTCACACGGCAATGCGTCGGACATGTTCACTGAGTACCACTCGGGCATCAACTGGGACAGCGTCGATCGCGCAGAACTGATTGCTGTCGCTGCCCGACATGGACAGACTGTCCTCTGAGCACTGGCCAAGGGCAGATTCATGGACGCTTCAGCCACATGCCGTGCGCGCCGTGCCGTCCCTCCAACTGTTCTGAGCAGAGAACGGCGTGACGCCAGCATTCGACAACTGCAGCGCGACGGTCAGCGGCGCAATGGTGCTCGTGGCCCGGTTGAAGTAGCTGGCCTTGCCGCCCCACGCATAGACGATCTCGTTGCCGACGTCGGGCAAGGCGCCCAGCGTGACTGCGACGGTGCCTGAGGGGTAGCTGACCGTACCGACGCCGTACGTGGTCGTCTGCTCATGTGCTGCTCTCCTGCGAACTCGGGCTCTATCCGAGCCCATCGGAGCAGCTACTCCACTTTCGGCCATGTTCAGTTTTGCGCGGCCACCTCCGATTCAGGTGGTAGACTTTTTCCCAACTCTCAGGACTCTTGGAGAGTCGGGCAGGCAACAGTTTTCAATGCATGCGAGGTCGAGAAAATGATCGGATTGTTCAAGTACCTGGACCCTCATGATGTCCCGATTCTTGCAGGAGCAATCGTCGGAGCCTGTAGGTCACATGGGTGGGCCAGTCCGACTCAGCCCAAGTACTTGACTTCGATATTCTCGAGCCTGCTCGATTTCAAGGCAGACTTCAACACCCTGCCACCTTGTCCAATTGACGCGGTGCAGCAGGTGTTTGTGACACCCGAACAGCGCGCCGAAGTCGTCGAGCTGATGTTGGCAGTGGAACTGCTTGCACAGCCGATCTCTCTTTCACAGACGGCATCGATCG
>JBILSK010000159.1:0-5416 GCA_044372165.1 Burkholderiaceae bacterium
GCCTGGCCCAGACGCTCCTTGACGGCGCGCTCGACCCGCACCAGTCCGGCGCGGAACTGGTTTTCGGCCAGTTCGCCCACGCAGCGCACGCGTCGGTTGCCCAGGTGATCGATGTCATCGACCTCACCCTTGCCGTTGCGCAGGTTCACCAGGATCTTGATGACGCCGAGAATGTCCTCGTCGGTCAGGGTCATGGGACCGGTCAGTTCATCGCGACCGACCCGACGGTTGAACTTCATGCGGCCGACCTTGGACAGGTCGTAGGCATCGGCGTTATAGAACAGCCGGTTGAAGAGCGCTTCAACGGCCTCTTCGGTCGGCGGCTCGCCGGGACGCATCATGCGATAGATCGCGATGCGTGCCGCGGCCTGATCTGCAGTATCGTCCACCCGCAGCGTCTGCGAGATGAACGGACCGCGGTCGAGATCGTTGGTGTACAGGGTCTTGAACTCCTGGACCGCCGCCGTGCGCATCTTCTTAAGAAGATCTTCGGTGATCTCATCGTTCGCCTTGGCGACGATTTCCCCGGTCTCGGGGTCGATCACGTTGGTGGCCAGATTGCGGCCCAGCACGTAGTCCTCGGGAACCGAGATGCGCTTGAGCCCGACAGCCTCGACCTCGCGGATGTGCTTGGCGTTGATCCGCTTGTCCTTGGCGACGATCACCTTGCCGTCACGGTCGGAGATGTCGAAGCGGGCGATTTCGCCGCGCAGGCGATCGGGAACGAGCTCCATCATGGCGCCTTCCGGCATCAGCTGGAAATTGTCGTTCTCGAAGAAGTGCGCGAGGATCTGCTCCGGCGTCAGGCCGATCGATTTCAGCAGGATCGTGACCGGCATCTTGCGACGGCGGTCGACGCGGAAATACAGCACGTCCTTGGCGTCGAACTCGAAGTCGAGCCAGGAGCCGCGATAGGGAATGATTCGGGCTGAAAAGAGCAGCTTTCCGGAGCTGTGCGTCTTGCCGCGGTCATGCTCGAAGAACACCCCCGGCGAACGGTGCAGCTGGGAGACGATGACTCGCTCGGTGCCGTTGACGATGAAGGAGCCATTGGTGGTCATGAGCGGAATTTCGCCCATGTACACCTCCTGCTCCTTGATCTCCTTGACCGTCGGCTTGGGCGCTTCGCGATCCATGATCACGAGGCGCACGCGCGCGCGAAGCGGGGCGCAGAACGTGAGTCCGCGCTGCTGACACTCGACCACATCGAAGGCCGGATTGCCGAGCGCGTAGCTCACGAACTCCAGGCGGGCCATCTGGTTGTGGGACACGATCGGGAAGATCGACGTGAATGCGGCCTGCAAGCCTTCATCGCGTCGTTCGACCACTGTGCGTTCGGTCTGGAGGAACTGGTTGTAGGAGGCCAGCTGGGTCGAGAGCAGGTAGGGCACATCCTGCACGACCCGCCGTTTGGCGAAGGACTTGCGAATGCGCTTCTTCTCGGTGAACGAATAGGCGTGGGCCATGGGCGCTCCGGGTGATGCGTTAGGCAGAGATCGGGGGCTGCACAGTCTGGCTCGATGCCGACTGTGCGGGCCTCGAACCCCGCAGGGACGAGAAAACACGAACGCCCGGAACCGGTCCCTTGAAGGGACCGTGTCCGGGTGCTCGTGTCGGCTGAATCAAGTGATCGTTCGGACGAAAAGCCGTGATTACTTGACTTCGACCTTGGCGCCGGCTTCCTCGAGCTGCTTCTTGAGGGCTTCTGCGTCGGCCTTGGAGATGCCTTCCTTGACGGCCTTCGGCGCGCCGTCGACCAGGTCCTTGGCTTCTTTCAGGCCCAGGCCGGTGGCAGCACGGACGACCTTGATGGCCTCGACCTTCTTCTCGCCGGCTGCGAGCAGCGTGACGGTGAATTCGGTCTGCTCTTCAGCGGCCGGGGCGGCGGCGCCACCGGCAGCCGGGGCGGCCACAGCGACGGCGGCAGCGGCTGCCGAGACGCCAAATTTCTCTTCCATGTCCTTGATCAGCTCGGAGAGCTCGAGCACGGTCATGCCGGCGATTGCATCCAGAAGTTCGGTTTTGCTCAGTGCCATGATGTCAGTTCCAGTCGATTGCTAAAGGGTTGAGAGATCCGGATCGGGTGTGGCCCGCGCTTACGCGCCGGCCTTCTCGCGCTCGTCGCGCAGTGCAGCAACGGTGCGGACGAACTTGCCCGGCACTTCGTTGAGCGTGCGAACGAAAGTCGCGACAGGCGCCTGCATGGTGCCCATCAGCGTTGCGAGCAGAGCTTCGCGACTCGGCATGGAGGCCAGCGCCTTCACCGCATCCGTTTCGAGAACGGAATTCGGCATGGCGCCGCCCTTCAGGGCGAGCTTGTCGTTGCTCTTGGCGAAATCGGCGAGCACCTTTGCGCACTGCACGGGATCGGAGGACATGCCGTAGATGAGCGGTCCGACGAGTTTGTCGGTCAGCCCTTCGAACGGCGTGCCGGCGATCGCACGACGCGCAAGCGTGTTCTTCAACACGCGCAGGTAAACGCCCGATTCACGAGCCTGCTTGCGCAGGGCAGTGATCGCGCCCACTTCCAGACCACGGTACTCGGCAACGATGATCGCCTGGGCGGTCGAGACCTGCTCGACCACTTCAGCAACCACTGCTGCCTTTTCTTCACGATTGAGAGCCACGGTCCTTGCTCCTACCTAGAGAAGATGCACAGGCCAAGTGGCCTGGCACCGGTTACGGCGACCGAGTGGTCTCACGCTGCATTCGACGGAATCCATCACTGCCGGACACCTTCTGGTGCTGCCCAAAACCCGCTCCGGGACCGCCATCTGCGCCGGGTGCTGTTGCATTTAAAGGACCGTCGGATCGAGATCCGGGGTCCTCCCTGCGGTCTTTGACAACCTGTTCGTCTCGCGACGAACAGCCCAAAGTTCCTTCATGCGGCCGGGGCGAACTTGCGTCACCCCGACACCGCGAACCGATGGATCAGGCCGACGGCGCGAGCACACTCGCGGTGTCGACCCGCACGCCGATCCCCATGGTGCTCGAGACCGCCACCTTGCGCAGGTAGACGCCCTTGGAGCTTGCGGGCTTGGCGCGATTGAGCGCCTCGACCAGCGCGGCGAGATTGGCACGCAGCGCATCCGGGGTGAACGACGCACGACCGATGGTCGCGTGGATGATGCCGGCCTTGTCGGTCCGGTATTGAATCTGACCGGCCCGGGCATTCTTGACCGCGGTGGTGATGTCCGCCGTCACGGTACCGACCTTCGGATTCGGCATCAGGCCGCGGGGGCCGAGGATCTGGCCCAGGCCGCCCACGACGCGCATCGCGTCGGGCGAGGCGATCACGATGTCGAAGTCCATCTGACCGGCCTTGACCTTCTCGGCCAGGTCTTCCATGCCGACGATGTCTGCCCCGGCAGCACGGGCTTCATCGGCCTTTGCGCCCTGGGTGAACACGGCCACGCGGACCGACTTGCCAGTGCCCGAAGGCAGGACGACCGAGCCGCGAACGACCTGATCGGACTTCTTGGCGTCGACGCCGAGCTGCACCGCCACGTCGATGGATTCATCGAACTTGGCAACGGCACATTCCTTGACCAGGTTCAGCGCATCAGCAACCGGGTACAGCTTGCGAGTGTCGACCTTGGCCTGGATAGCCTTGGCGCGCTTGGTGATCTTTGCCATTTACAGACCCTCCACGGTGATGCCCATGCTGCGAGCAGTGCCCGCGATGGTGCGCACGGCTGCGTCGAGATCCGAAGCGGTCAGATCGGGGGCCTTGAGCTTGGCGATCTCCTCGGCCTGGGCGCGAGTGATCTTGCCGACCTTGTCCACATGGGGGACCTTCGATCCCTTGTCGATCTTGGCCGCTTTCTTGATGAGAATGGTCGCCGGCGGCGTCTTCATCACGAACGTGAAGCTCTTGTCCGCGAAAGCCGTGATGACGACCGGAATCGGCAAGCCCGGTTCCATGCCCTGGGTCTGCGCGTTGAACGCCTTGCAGAACTCCATGATGTTCAGACCGCGCTGACCCAGCGCCGGGCCGATCGGCGGCGAGGGGTTGGCCTTGCCTGCAGGGACCTGCAGCTTGATGAAGCCGATGATCTTCTTTGCCATGACTGGCTGTGCTCCTGACGTGATTGAGTGCTAGCGCCGGTTCGTCGCGGCAATCCGCGTCTACTGAGGCTCCTCGTCGCATTCGCGCGGCGCCAGACGCCGTCGCGGTTCGGTCAGTCGGATCGTGCCGACCGACTCGGGCGCATGCGGCGCCCTGTCTCGTCCACCCTCAGATCAGAGCTTCTCGACCTGGCCGAATTCGAGTTCGACCGGCGTGGCCCGCCCGAAGATGGTCACCGAGACGCGCAGACGGCTCTTCTCGTAATTGACTTCTTCGACGTTGCCATTGAAATCGGTGAAAGGACCTTCCTTGACCCGAACCATCTCGCCCACTTCGAACAGGGTCTTGGGGCGCGGCTTCTCCACCCCTTCCTGCATCTGGCTCATGATCTTGTCGACCTCCTTCTCGGAGATCGGGGTCGGCTTGTGACCGGAGCCACCGACGAATCCGGTCACCTTGGCGGTATTCTTGACCAGGTGCCAGGTGTCGTCGTCCATGTCCATCTCGACGAGGACATAGCCCGGGAAGAAGCGGCGCTCAGAGGTCTTGCGCTGGCCGTTCTTCATCTCGACCACCTCTTCGACGGGGACGAGAATCTTGCCGAACCGGTCCTGCATGCCGGCGCGTTCGACGCGGTCCTGCAAGGCACGGGCCACGCTTTTTTCCATGCCCGAGTAGGCATGCACGACGTACCAACGCTTGCTCATCACCGCTTCCAGCCGAGGATCAGGTCATAGAGAGCCCATTCGAGACTCTTGTCGACCACCCACAGAAAAATTGCCATCACGAGCACGAACGCAAACACGTACGCCGTGACCATCCAGGTTTCCTTGCGCTCCGGCCACACCACCCGCTTGGTCTCGGACCACGCGTCACGGGCAAAGCCGATGAAGCGCTGGCCGGACGGCGAGAACCAGGCGATTGCGCCCCCCACCGCCAGCCCTGCCAGGATCGACGCCAAACGGACGACGAACGGCTGCTGTGCGAGCAGATAGTAGCCGACAATGCCCGCAACGACCGCGAGCGCAGCGCCCACGATCTTGGCGCGGTCAGCGCCGGTATTCACCGTTTCAACGTTCTGGTTGGCCATATGGAAACCTGGCAGGGGCAGAGGGAATCGAACCCCCAACCTGCGGTTTTGGAGACCGCCGCTCTGCCAATTGAGCTATACCCCTGGAGAAACCCGTTTGCTGCTCGAACTACCTGTACTGCACTGAAGTCGTGAGCCCTGGGGCTCACGCTCAGACCGAGTGATTACTCGAAGATCTTGGCAACGACGCCAGCACCCACCGTGCGGCCGCCTTCGCGGATCGCAAACCGCAGGCCCTGCTCCATGGCGATCGGCGC
>JBILSK010000160.1:0-5387 GCA_044372165.1 Burkholderiaceae bacterium
CGTGGGCCTGCCTGCGATCAGCCTGCCTGCTGGGCGGGTGGAGGGCCTGCCGGGCAGCCTGCAAGTGGTGGGCGCGCGGGACGGCGACGCCGCGTTGCTGGCCTTGTCGCGCTGGCTGGAGTCCGCCGCGGTGCATTGATCGGAAGGGGCCCGCGCGCCCGGCTGTGCGCTGCACACGGCAAAAAAAAGGACGCTCTAGAGCGTCCTTTTTTCTTCAGTCACGCACAGGCGCCCAGGCCTGTCCGACCCGAATCACTTCGGTGCCATGCGGATGGCACCGTCCAGACGGATGGTCTCGCCATTGAGCATCGGGTTCTCGAAGATCTGCTGCACCAGCTGAGCATATTCCGACGGTGCTCCCAGCCGCGGCGGGAAGGGCACCTGCTGACCCAGCGAGTCCTGGGCTTCCTTGGGCAGGCCCAGCAGCATGGGCGTGAGGAACAGGCCCGGGGCGATCGTCACGACCCGGATGCCCTCGCGCGCCAGGTCGCGCGCGATCGGCAAGGTCATGCCCACCACGCCTCCCTTGGAGGCCGAGTAGGCCGCCTGGCCGATCTGGCCATCGAATGCGGCCACCGACGCGGTGTTGACCACCACGCCACGCTCGCCCCCGGCGCCTGGCGGCGAGGCCTTCACCATGCCCGCGGCGGCGAGCCGGATCATGTTGAAGGTGCCGATCAGGTTGATGTTCACCACGCGGGCGAAATCGGCCAGATTGGCCGGCCCGTCCTTGCCCACGGTCTTGGCGGCCTTGCCGATGCCGGCACAGTTCACCAGGCCACGCAGGCTACCCATGGACAGGGCGGCCTCGACGGCCGCCTGGCCGTCGGCTTCGGAGGTCACATCACACTTCACGAACCTGGCGTTGCCGGCGCCCAGTGCCTTGACCTTTTCTTCTCCGGCCGCAGCGTTGACGTCGGCGATCAGCACCTTGCCGCCGCCGCGGACCACGGCATCTGCCGTGGCGCCGCCGAGGCCCGAGGCACCGCCGGTGATGATGACGACCGAATCCTTGAATTGCATGCTCAGCTTCCTTCGGGTTGGATGATTATTGCGCCGTGACCTCGACGCGACGGGCGTCGCGCTCGTTGCCGGCATCGGTCAGCATGGGCTTCTGGAGCAGCAGGCGTTCTTCAGCCACGCCCGCCGACTTCAGCTGCTCGAGCACCGCCTTGGCACGGTTCTTGGCCAGTTCATGATTGTTGTCGACGTTTCCGGTCGAGTCATGGAACCCCGAAATCTGCAGCTTGGCATCCGGGTTGGCCTTGGCCCATTCGACGACCTTGACCAGCACCGACGAGGTGTCGCCCGGCACGCTGGTGGAGTTCGATTCGAAGTAGATCACGGCACGCTCGGGACGATCACCCGCCGCCACCGGCGCCGCGGCAGCGGGAGCGGCCGCGACCGGAGCCGGAGCCGCGGCAGGTGCCGTCACCGCGGCAGGTGCCGTTACCGCGGCAGCCGGAGCCGCCGCCGAACCGGCGCCATGACCGCTTGCCGCCGACCCTGCCTGGCCACCGCCCAGCAGGGGCACCAGCAGCAAGGCCACGATGTTGATGATCTTGATCAGCGGGTTGATCGCCGGGCCGGCGGTGTCCTTGTAGGGGTCGCCCACCGTGTCGCCGGTGACCGCCGCCTTGTGCGACTCGCTGCCCTTGCCACCGTGGTGACCTTCCTCGATGTACTTCTTGGCATTGTCCCAGGCGCCGCCACCGGTACACATCGAGATGGCGACGAAGATGCCCGTGACGATGGTGCCCATCAGCAGGCCGCCCAGTGCTTCAGCACCGAGCAGCAGACCGACCAGGATGGGCACGACCACCGGCAGCAGCGAGGGCACGATCATTTCCTTGATCGCAGCCGTGGTCAGCATGTCGACCGCGCGGCCATATTCCGGCTTGGCGGTGCCTTCCATGATGCCCTTGATCTCGCGGAACTGGCGACGCACCTCGACGACCACCGCGCCCGCCGCACGACCCACCGCTTCCATCGCCATGGCGCCGAAGAGATAGGGCACCAGGCCACCGATGAACAGGCCCACGATCACCCGATAGTCGGACAGGTCGAACTTGAAGACGCCGCCGGTCGATTCAAGGGCGTGGGTGTAGTCGGCGAACAGCACCAGCGCGGCCAGTGCAGCCGAACCGATCGCATAGCCCTTGGTGACCGCCTTGGTGGTGTTGCCCACCGCGTCGAGCGGGTCGGTGATGGCGCGAACCGATTCCGGCATGCCGGCCATTTCGGCGATGCCGCCGGCGTTGTCGGTGATCGGACCGTAGGCGTCCAGCGCCACGATGATGCCGGCCATCGAGAGCATCGAGGTGGCAGCGATCGCGATGCCATACAGGCCGGCAAGCTTGAAGGACACGATGATGGCCAGGCAGACCATCAGCACGGGCCAGGCGGTCGACTTCATCGACACGGCCAGGCCAGCGATGATGTTGGTGCCGTGACCGGTTTCAGAGGCCGCAGCCACGTACTGCACCGGTTTGTATTCGGTGCCGGTGTAGTACTCGGTGATCCAGACCAGCAGGCCGGTGAGGACCAGACCCACGACGGCCGAGCCATAGATGCGCATCACCGAATTCCCGCCCTCCAGGGCGTTGTCGGGCATCAGCCACTGGGTGATCGGGTAGAACGCGATCAGGGCCAGCACGCCGGCGACGATCAGGCCGCGATACAGCGCGCTCATGATCTTCTTGCCCGGCGTCGCCTTGACGGCCGCGCATCCGATGATCGAGGCGATGATCGCGAAGCCACCGAGTGCGAGCGGGTAGATCGCCGCCGCCTGCGGGGCGTTGACGATCATCAGTGCGCCCAGCAGCATGGTGGCGATCAGCGTGACCGCGTAGGTCTCGAAGAGATCGGCTGCCATGCCGGCACAGTCGCCGACGTTGTCGCCGACGTTGTCGGCGATCACCGCGGGGTTGCGCGGATCATCTTCCGGAATGCCGGCTTCGACCTTGCCCACCAGGTCGGCGCCGACGTCGGCGCCCTTGGTGAAGATGCCGCCGCCCAGTCGCGCGAAGATCGAGATCAGCGACGACCCGAAGGCCAGGCCGATCAGCGGTTTGATTGCGTCATGCAGCTTGCCGGGTTCGGCGCTGACGCCGCCCAGATACCAGAAGAACCCGGTCACACCGAGCAGGCCCAGGCCCACCACCAGCATGCCGGTGATCGCACCGCCGCGAAAGGCGACTGCGAGCGCTTCATTGAGCCCCTTGGTGGCCGCCTGCGCCGTGCGCACGTTGGCTTTCACCGACACGTTCATGCCGATGTAGCCGGCCAGACCGGAGAGGACGGCGCCGATCGCGAAGCCGAAGGCCGTGGTCGCACCCAGACCCGGAACGAAGAAGATCAGCAGAAAAAGGATCACGCCGACGATGCCGATCGTGCGGTACTGGCGATTCAGGTAGGCCTTCGCGCCTTGCTGGATCGCGGTGGCAATTTCCTGCATCTTCGAATTGCCTGCGTCCAGGCCAAGGATCCAGCGGCTGGATACGATGCCGTAAAGCACCGCCAATGCTCCGCACGCCAGCGCAAACCAGACTGCGGTGGATAGGGCTCCACTCATGAGGTCTCTCTCCGTTCAGGTGTAATGGCTGTAAGTTGTTATGGAGTCCGCCCGCAGGACTCAGGCCCCGGACGGCTTATTGCAGAACTATCTTCTTTGAATCCACCGGGGCTTGGCAAGGCAACGAGGGGTCGGGTCACGCTTCTGACCCAATTTCGTCTCATCGTCAGCGAGGTGCCCGGCAACCCGCTCGGTCTGCGTCTGGCAAACCGAGTTGTCAACGGTCAGGCGAGGGCAGCCAGGGCCCGCGCGCAAATTTCCTCGACGCTGCCCAGGCCGGAAATCTTCCGGTAGCGCGGCGCTTCAGCCGCGCCAGTCGCGGCCCAGCCGGCGTAGTAGTCGACCAGCGGGCGCGTCTGCGAGTGATAGACGTTCAGTCGCGTGCGCACCGTGGCTTCCTGATCGTCGTCGCGCTGGATCAGGTCCTCGCCGGTCAGGTCGTCCTTGCCGGCGACCTTGGGCGGATTGAACCGGACGTGGTAGGTGCGCCCGCTGGTCGGATGCACGCGTCTCCCGCTCATGCGGTCGATGATGTCGGTATCCGGCACGTCGATCTCGAGCACGTAGTCCAGTGCGACCCGTGCGTCCTTCATCGCGTCGGCCTGGGGAATCGTCCGGGGAAAGCCGTCGAAGAGATAGCCTTTGGCGCAATCGGGCTCGGTGAGACGATCCTTGACCAGGCCGATGATGAGGTCGTCGGAGACCAGCCCGCCCGAGTCCATGACTTTCTTGGCTGCGAGTCCGAGCGGGGTGCCGGCCTTGACCGCGGCACGCAGCATGTCGCCGGTCGAGATCTGCGGGATCCCGTACTTTTCCTTGATGAAGGCGGCCTGGGTTCCCTTACCCGCTCCAGGCGGTCCTAGAAGAATCAATCGCATGGGGCACCGATGAGAGGGTGTCTCTGGTTATGGTCAACCCGCGGACCTTACCCGCAAACCGCGGCAAGGGTCAAACCACGGCGGACAGGGCGGCACTACTCGCTTCAGGCCCCTTGCGCCACCACCTGGCGGACGCGTTCGAGGTCGGCGGGGGTGTCGACGCCCGCGGGCGGAGCGTCGTCGACCGCCAGGACGGCGATTCGGTAGCCATGCCACAGTGCGCGCAGCTGCTCGAGCGCCTCGATGCCTTCCAGCGGGGAGGGGGCCAGCGTCCGATAGGCTCTCAGGAACGACACCCGGTAGGCATACAGGCCGATATGTCGCATCGCCACGCCGGCTGCGGGCAGCGCCGTGGGCAGGGTGTGCGGAAAACCGGTGAGGGCATCCCGCTCGAAGGGAATGGGGGCGCGCGAAAAATAGAGCGCACGCGACTGGCGATCGGTGACCACCTTCACCACGTTGGGTGACAGGTAGTCGGCAAGCGCGTGGAGGGGGTGGGCCGCCGTGGCGATCGAGCACTCGGGGGTGTCTGCCAGCATTGACGCGACCCGGGCGATCAGCGCCACCGGAATGAGCGGCTCGTCGCCCTGGACGTTGACGACGATCTGGTCGTCATCAAGGCCGAGGGCCTGGGCGGCCTCAGCCAGGCGGTCTGTGCCCGACGGGTGATCGGAACGGGTCAACAGGGCCCGTATGCCATGGCGCGCGCACGCCGCCATCACCTGTGCGGAGTCGGTGGCCACCGCCACCTCGCGGGCACCGGAGTCGCGCGCGCGCTGTGCGACCCGCACCACCATGGGCAGGCCACCGATGTCGGCCAGCGGCTTGTCGGGCAGGCGGCTCGAGGCCATGCGAGCCGGGATCAGGGCCAGGAAGTCGACCGCCGCACTCGCCATGGCCGGGCTCATGATGCGTCGGTGATCGGGCGGGCCTGC
>JBILSK010000001.1:0-16810 GCA_044372165.1 Burkholderiaceae bacterium
TTTCCCCCAACGGCCAGCTCGCCTCGCGTCACTACATCTTCAGCATCAAGGATCAGAAGATGCTGGTCGAGCCGAACAACTGAACGGACGAACCCGCCCATGAGTTCCGCCACGCACGCGGCATCACGCCACGTCGACGACACGGCTCGCCGCACGCCTGTGCTGCAGGTCGAGGGGCTGGGCGTGCGCTACGGGGAACTCGTTGCGCTCGACGAGGTCAGCTGGTCTGTCGGCGCCGGCGAGCTGCTGGGCATCATCGGCCCCAACGGTGCCGGCAAGAGCTCCTGCTATGACGCCGTGACAGCAATGACCCGGCGTACCGGCACGGTGAGGCTGCAGGGCGAAGATGTCACTGCCCTGCCTGCTCACCAGCTGCCGGCACGAGGGCTCAAGCGGGCCTTTCAGCAAAACGCGTTCTTTCATGACCTGAGCGTGCTCGACAACATGCTGGCGGTCATGCATGACACCGCGGGCAGCGGCTTGCTCTCGACCACCCTGGCGCCCTGGTCGGCCTCGCGCCGGCGCAGCGCGGCCGCGGGCCAGGCCCGTCGCACCCTGGAGCGCTTCGGCGTCACCACGGAATATCACGACCGCCTGCCGACCGCGATTCCCTACGGCACGCAGCGCATGCTGTCGGTGGCCCTCGCCTATGGCGGCGGCGCACAGGCCCTGATGCTCGACGAACCGGGTGCCGGCCTGGGCGGCGACGACATGGAACGACTCACGCAGCTGCTGCTCGGCCTCAAGCGTGATGGGCTGGCGCTGGTAGTCATCGAACATCACATGGATCTGATCATGGCCGTCGCCGATCGCATTGTCGTGCTCGACCAGGGACGATGCATCGCCATCGGCACCCCGGCCGAAGTGCAGCGCGACCCCGCGGTGCTCGAAGCCTATCTGGGAAAGACTGCATGAACGCTGCGACGACCTCCCCGACGCACGCGTCCGACGTGGTGCTGGAAGCCCGTGGTCTGAAGGTCGCCTACGGGGGCAACACGGCGCTGGACCTGGCACACATCGCCGTGCGGCAAGGCGAGGTGGTCGGCGTGGTCGGTGCCAATGGCGCTGGCAAGTCGACCCTGGTGAACGCGATCGCGGGGTGGTCGCGCGGTGCGCCGCGCGTCAGCGGCGAGGTGCGTCTGGACGGGGCCGACATGGGCCGACTGCCGGCCCATGACCGGGCGCGTGCAGGCCTGCTGCTGGTGCCCGAAGGCAAGCTGGTCTTCGGGCAGATGACCGTCGACGACAACCTCACCTCGCTCACCGAACCCGCCAACATCGGCAAGCGCCACTACTACGACCGCGAGGCGGTCTTCGAGCTTTTTCCCCGCTTGAAGGAGCGGCGCGGGCATCTGGGTTCGCAGCTGTCGGGCGGCGAGCGTCAGATGCTGGGCATCGGCCGCGCGCTGATGCTGGGACCCCGGGCGCTGATGCTCGATGAACCCTCGATCGGCCTGGCACCTCGCCTGGTCTCCACGGTGCTGCAGACCATGCGCACCCTGGCAGCCACCGGCCTGAGCATCCTGCTGGTCGAACAGAACGTCAGGGCGGCGATCGATGTGGTCGACCGCCTGATCCTGCTGGAGCGCGGCCGCATCATTGCCGAAGGCCCTGCTGCCGAGATGCGCGACGATCCGCGCATCGCCGAAGCCTATCTCGGAGCCAGTCACTCGTGAACCTGACCCAGCAACTGGTCAACGGACTCGTCCTTGGCCACGCTTACGCCCTGGTGGCCATCGGCTGGACCGTGCTGCTTGGCGTCGCCCGTCTGGTCAATTTCGGCCACGGCCAGATGTACATGGTGGGGGCCTTCGTCACCTGGTTCGCGATCGCCGGTCTGGGCCTGCCCTACCTGGTGGCCATTCCGCTCGCCATGATCGTGGGGGCCCTGATCGGGTTGATCATGCAGCGGATCATGCTGCAGGCCACCATCGAGCAGAACCTGGTGTCCATCATGATCATGACCCTGGGCATGGGCTACGTGCTGCATGGCGCGGCCGCCCTGATCTTCGGTTCGACCGGTCAGATTCTCGAGACGCCGTTGTCCTCCCGGGAGATTGCGGCCGGCGACCTCTGGCTCACCTGGCAGGATGTGGCCATCGTGGTCGTGGCGATCCTCGAATTCCTGCTGCTCAAGCGGCTCATGGACCGCACCCGCCTCGGTCGACTGGTCCGCATGGTGGCCGAGGATCCCAAGCTGGCTGAGCTGGCTGGCGTGAACATCCGCAATGTCTATCTGGGGGTCTTCGCTTTCGAAGGCGCAGCCGTGTGCCTGGCCGGTGCCATGGTCGGTCCGCGCACGCCCATCCTCACCTCCATGGGCTTCGAGGAAGTCATCATGACCTTCGTCGTCGTGGTGCTGGGCGGCATCGGCAGCGTGTTCGGCAGCTATCTCGCCGGCCTTGCGCTGGGCCTGTTCACCGCGCTTTTCGGCGCGCTGGTGTCCCCCGCCTACACGACCGCGGCAGCCTTTGCCGTGCTGATCGCCGTCCTCGTCCTGCGTCCTGGCGGTCTGGCCGCCGGCAGCCGCTGAGCCGGCGCCCTTTCTCGGCACACCCATGAGCACCACCACGCGCACCCTGCTTCTGGCGGCCTTCGCCGTCCTGGTCTACTTTGCTCCGACGCTTGCAGGCGGCTCGGGCGCCGTCTGGAGTGCCTTCGTGCTGATGGCCATCTTCGCGGTGATGGCCTATGGCCTGGACCTGATCGTCTCGGATCTTGGCGAGGTGAGCCTGGCGCACACCGTGTTCTTCGCAGTCGGGGCCTACACGACGGCCCTGCTGTCGGCCGGGGCGGGGGCAGGCGGCTGGAGCACCCTGCTCGCCTCGATCGTCGTGGCCCTGGTCTTTGCCGGGCTGCTCGGTCTGATCACGTTGCGCCTGCGCGAATTCGTCTTCTCGCTGGTGACCTATGCGATTGCGGTGGTCGCCGCCACGGTCGCGCAGAACTGGTCGTTCCTGGGCGGCTCGGACGGACTGCGCGGCATCCCGGCCCTGGAGCTGGCCTTGCCGGGCCTGACCCTGAAGGCGGCCAATGACCGTGAGCTCTGGCCGATCGCCTTCGGTCTGCTGATGGTCACCCTGTATCTGGTCGATCGCTTCCGGCACTCGCGCCTCGGATCCTTTGCGGTCATGTCGCACCTGAATCCGCGCCTGGCCATGATGTCGGGCATCGACCCGCAGAAGGTGCGGATGCAGGTCTTCCTGTTTTCGGCCCCGATCACCGCATCGGCAGGATGGCTGTATGCCTGGCAGCGCGCCTATGTCAGCGCGGACATCCTCGACTCCTACTTCCTGATCCTGATGCTGACCGCGGTGGTGCTGATCGGACGGCGCGTGCTGCTTGGCCCGGTGCTCGCCACCGGCCTGGTGCTGACGCAGGAAAAGTTCCTGTCGCTGGGCGGCTATGCAGACAAGATCGTGCTGGGCAGCGTGCTGATCCTCACCCTCGCCTTCTTCCCGGGCGGCCTGGTCGGCCTGTTCCGAGCGATCCGTCAGCGCGTGCCGACCTCGCAGCGCACCTGAGCGCAATAGCGCTCGCAGATCGGACACCCCGTCATCGGCAGCCAGGCCGGGATGCGGTGAAAGCGGCGCATGATCTCGCCGATCACGCGCTCGCGGTACACCTCGGCACGAAAGCCGGTGCCGTGCACGGCGTAAAACGGAATACCCTCCTGCTCGAAAGTGAGCAGGCTCACCGACTCGAAGTAGGGACGGTACTCGCCCAGATCGGGCGCCTCGAAGCCGATGATGCGAATCGTGCGGCCCTCGTAGTCGCCGAAATTCACCCACAGATCGTCTTGCCGCGCATGGTGCGAGCCCACCGCGAAGGTCGGCACATAGCGCTTGAGCGCATGGGCATAGATGACCGATGAGGTGTAGCCGGTGGCCATGATCGCGACGTCTGGAGCGTCAACCTGCGCCACCAGAGCCTCGGTGCGCAGGCTGCGCACGATCTTGGGATAGACATTGAACGACGACCACGCCGACAGCGGCGTCGCATAGAGACCGGCCAGCAGCAGCAGGTGCAGTGCGGTGAAGCCTGCAAACCAGCGGCCGGTGCGCCGCAGGTCCGGCGTCGGCAAGGCCCAGGCCAGCGCCACGAACCAGAAGGGCAGGAAGCTCACCACCCAGTGCAGGCCGACCACCTTCTTTGCGGACAGCAGCGCGAAGAACACCCAGGACACCGCGATCAGACAGCCCAGCAGCGCCATCGGCGGCGTTGACAGGCGTTGGCGCAAGGCTGATCGATGCTTCCAGAGCAGCGCCACCCCGATCGGCATCAGCAGATACAGCCAGCTGGCCGCATACAGCAGGGGCTTCTTCCACGCGAAGGTCTCGCCCTCGTTGCGGTTGAAGACGTTGAACATGATGTTGGGCCAGCCATGGCTCATGTTCCAGGCGAGGTTCACCAGCGGGCCCGGCAAGGACGCGAGCACCATCACCCCCAGCCCGGCCAGACGATCTCGACGCCAGCCCAGGAAGTACACCGCGATGCACAGGGCCAGCACCACGGCGAAGTACTTGGAGAACAAGGCCCCGCTCAGCATGAGACCGCTGCCCGCATAGGCGGCGAGGGCGGTCGCATCGAGTCGGGGTCGACGCTCGGCGGCAAAGAGCAGGCACACCGAAGCCAGTGAAAAGAAAATCACCGGGGTATCGGTGGTGATCAGCACATTGATCCAGTTGATCGGCGTCAACCAGAACAGCAGCACGGCCCAGGCGGTGCGCGCCCGATCAAGGGGCGCAAAGGTCCACCACAGCAGCGCCCCCCCAGCCAGCGGCAGCAGGACCGAGGGCAGGCGAATGGAAAAGGTCGAATCGCCGAACACGGCGATCGCTGCCGCAATCCACCAGCCCGCCATCGGCGGGTGGTCGTAGTAGCCGCCCCACTCGGGACGCAAGCCCCATTGGTAGAAGAGCGCCTCGTCGCCGGTGATCGGCAAGGTCGCGGCGATCGCCAGACGGACAATGAGCGACGCGAACGCGGTGAACCACAGCGCTCGCGTCAGGGACGAGGACATCGGATCGGGGTGCATCGGACCGCACGCGGACGCCCGGGGGCACCCGCGTGAACTGCCTGACTTACTCGCCTTTGAAGGCCGGCTCGCGACGAGCCGCGGAGGCCGCAATGCCTTCACGGAAATCGGCCGTCTGGTAGTGCTGGGCCTGATGGAAGCTCTCGTGAGCCACCGCGCTGCGCACCGCCTCGACCAGACCCTGGCGGATGGTCGCGCGGGTTGCCTGCACCGCGATCGGGGCCGACAGCGCGATCTCGCGAGCCAGACTCATCGCGGCCTCGCGCACCTGCTCACGCGGCACCAGCACATCGGCCAGGCCCATGGCCAGGGCTTCTTCGCCGCCGACACGACGGCCGGTGAAGAACATCATCTGTGCCTTTTGCATGCCGATCACGCGCGGCAGCGTCACCGACAGGCCGAAGCCGGGGTGAAAACCCAGCCGGTTGAAGTTGGCCGAAAAGCGTGCCTCCGGACAGGTGACGCGGAAGTCGCCGACCATGGCCAGGCCCAGGCCGCCACCGATGGCCGGACCCTGCACCGCACAGATCACCGGCTTGCTCGCAGCGAACAGACGCACCGCCTCGCCGTAGATCGGGTTGACCGCACGCGGGCTGCGATGCGCCCCCGCATTGCCGCTGGCCGCATTGTCACGCTTGGAGAAATCCGCACCGGCACAAAACGAGGTGCCCTGCGCGCACAGGACGATGACCCGGCACTCCTTCATGGTCTCGAACTTCTCGAAGCAGTCGGCGATGCTCGAAAGCATCTCCTGATCGAAGAAGTTGTGGGGCGGCTTCTGGACTTCGACGATGCCGATGTTGCCGTCGAGGACCATTGCAACCGGAGGATTGTTCGGGATTTGAGTCATTGGAGTTCACCTTGGAAGTGTCTATCGGTCAGGGCCGGCCAGAACGCATCGGATCGTGCCGAAATTGCCGCACGGCCGAGGCGTTCCGCCCACCACGCATCGGCGCCGAATTCCTCTCGCCATGTCCACAGGCGCCGGGTGGCGAAGTGCAACATGTGCTCGAGCGTGAAACCGATCGCGCCATGGACCTGATGCGCGATCGCTGCACCCTGCGTGGCCGCTTCACCCACCCGGCTCTTGGCCACGGCCGTGCTGAAGACGGTTCGGCGCGCGTCGGCCTGTGCCGGCGAAGCGGCATCGTTGGCGGCGACCATGGCGGCCACACGCGCTGCCGACACATCACCGGCCATCAAGGCCAACTGCTGCTGGATCGCCTGATTCTTGCCGATCGGTCGGCCGAACTGTACACGGTCGCCGGCGTACTGGACTGACTGCGCAAGCAGCCACTCGAGTGCACCGACCATCATCGCACTGCGCGACATGGCGCCCAGGGTCCACACCGGCTTGTCCAGACCCGCCAGACTGCTGGGTGCCCGCGCGATGCATCGCGCACCCGCCAGCTCCAGCGTGTCGGCGGGCAAACGGGCGTGATTCGGGGCCGCAGTGATCTTGACGCTTGCGGCGTCGCGCAGATCGAGCAGCGCCAAGCCGCCGTCTGTCAGCGAGACCACCGCGGTCGGGCAGTGACGCGCCCAGGCCACGCGATGGGCGGTGCCCGACAGCCGCATCGCCGCACCGCTGCCCTGCACGCTCAGCGTGTTGTCATGGCCCTGCTCCAGGACCGCAATCGGGCCCTCGGGCAGATCGATGCCCGCCGCCGACAGCAGGCAGCTCGCGATCATGGTCTCGGCCAGCGGCAGGGGGGCCTGCCAGTAGCCGATGCCGCGCAGGATGGCGTACGAGGCACCCCATGTCTGGCCGATGCCACCGGACGACTCGGACGCCACCGCCACCGTGAAGCCGCTCTCGGTCACCAGGTTCCACAGCCTGGTCGGAAACTCGCCTGCCTCGACCGTGTGCAGCAGGCTCTTGTCGACGTTGCCGGAGAACACCCGTTCAACGCTCTGATCGATCATCGAGTCGCTCATCGCAGCCCCAGCCCCTTGGCAATGATGCCGCGCAGGATCTCCCGAGTGCCTCCGCGCAGCGAAAAGGAAGGCACGGCCATGGCGGTGTAGCGCATCGCGATGTCAAGCGGCGAGTCCGGCACGGCGATCCCGCCGAACAGGTCATGGGCCACATCGGGCATGGCCTGCTCGACGAGCGCGCCCTGATCCTTGACCACCGCGGCGGCCAGGGCCGGCGTCATGCCCTCGGCCAGCATGGTGGCCACGCCCAGCGACATCTGCCGCAGGGTGGCGTACTGCGCCGCGATGCGGCCCAATGCCACCGCCTGGCGCGAATCGTTCGGGTCGGCGGCATCGAGCATTTCCTTGAGCAGCTGCGTGCTGCTCAGGTAGCGCTCGGGTCCGGCACGCTCGAAGGCCAGCTCGGCGCCGACCTGCTTCCAGCCATCGCCCTCTTCGCCGATCAGGTTCTCGGCGGGCACCCGCACATCGTCGAGCGTGACTTCGTTGAAATCATGCTCGCCAAGCTGATTGACGATGGGACGCACGGTGATGCCAGGCGTCTTCATGTCGATCAGGATCTGCGACACGCCGCCATGGCGCTGCGTACCCTCGCCGGTTCGCACCAGGGCAATCATGTAGTGCTTGTTGTGAGCGCCCGAGGTCCAGACCTTGCGCCCGGTGATCGACCAACCATCGCCCGTACGGGTCGCCTTGGTGCGGATCGAGGCCAGGTCCGACCCGGAATCCGGCTCGCTCATGCCGATGCAGAAGTACAGCTCGCCGCGGGCAATTTGCGGCACCAGTCGCGGCGCGAGGACCTTGGGCGAATAGCGCATCAGCAACGGGGCGCTCTGGCGATCGGCCACCCAGTGTGCACCTACCGGCGCGCCGCACTGCAGCAACTCCTCGAGCACCACGTAACGCTCGAGCGAGGAGCGTTCATGCCCTCCGTATTCCCTGGGCCAGGTCATGCCGATCCAGCCCTTCTCCCCGAGCTTGCGGCTGAATGCCGGATCGCCACCGTCCCAGTTGCGCACCCGGCGCTCCAGCGGGAAGTCCTTCAGATGCTCGGCCACGAAGGCGCGCACCTCGTGTCGCAAGGCCTCGCAGTGTGGCGGCAGCGTGCCCGGGATGATGTTCAGTTCCTGCATCGCTCAGGTCCTTGTGGGGTGTTCGTCAGGTAACGTTTCGAACGGTCGAAGAATTCTCGATCGAAACTTGTTTGTCAGGCAACAAACAATTTATCCTGACTGCTGCGCCCGTTCCAATCATGCCTGCGGCGACACAAAACACGAACATGGAGACAGCGCCTGTGAAACGTACCGGGCCCCTTGCGGGCATTCGCGTCCTCGATCTCACTGCGGTGGTCCTGGGGCCGCTGGCCACCCAGATTCTTGGCGACTACGGTGCCGACGTGATCAAGGTCGAGCCCACCAACGGCGACCAGATGCGCGCCAATGGCGTGTCCAAGCATCGCGGGATGAGTTCCATTTTCCTGGCGATCAACCGAAACAAGCGCTCTCTGGCGATCGACCTCAAATCGAAGGAAGGCATAGCGATCATTCACCGCCTGCTGCCCAGTGTGGATGTGCTCGTGCACAACATGCGCGTGCCCGCCATCGAGCGGCTCGGGCTGGGCTACGAAGCGTTGAAGGCGATCAAGCCCGACCTGGTCTATTGCGTGGCGACCGGATTCGGCGAATCGGGCCCCGACGCAGGCAAGCCCGCATTCGACGACGTGATCCAGGCGGCGTGCGGACTGGCCGGCCTCATTGGTCACGAAAGCGGCATTCCCGACTACGTGCCGACCCTGCTCGCCGACAAGACCTGCGGCATGGCCTTGTGCAACGCGGTCCTGGCCGCCTTGCTGCACAAGGCCCGCAGCGGCCAGGGCCAGTATGTCGAGGTGCCCATGCTGGAGACCATGGTGGCCTTCACCATGGCCGAGCATCTGGGCGGCCTCACCTTCGAAGGCCCCGATGCACCGCAGGCCCCGGCGGGCTATCAGCGACTGCTGGCCGGCGGACGCAAACCGGCACCCACGCGCGATGGTGCCGTGGCCCTGCTGCCCTACTCTGCCGAACACTGGGTCGACTTTTTCACCGCAGCGGGCCGTGACGACCTGGCCCGGGAATACGACCTCAAGGACAAGCACGAGCGCAACGCCAAGATCAAGCAGCTCTATGCCGACATGCACAGCGTGACCCGGCAGATGAGCACCGATGAACTGATGGCCTTGTGCGAGCGACTGGATATTCCGGCAACGCGGATCTGGAACATCCAGGACCTGCCCGAGCATCCCCACCTGAAGGCGGTCGGCATGTTCCAGTCGGTCGAGCACCCCACCGAAGGGCCGATCCGCAGCGTGCGCACGCCCGCCCTGTTCGCCCAGACGCCGGCTGAACTTGCCCGTCCGGCGCCGCTGGTAGGCCAACACACCGAGGAACTCCTTGCCAGCCTGGGCTACGAGCCAAGCGCCTTGGCGCAGCTCGAAGCGCGGGGCATCATTGCCCGCAGCACGGCGAGCTGATCCCGATCCGTTTCACGCTCCTCCGATTTCACGTTTCACCTCTCATTGCCTGGAAATGCAAGACATGAAGAAGCACCTGTTCGCGCTCCTCACCGCCTGCCTGATCGCGCCCTCGGCGCAAGCCCAGGCGCCCAGCTTTCCAACCAAGCCGATCCGCGTGATCGTTCCCTTCACCGCCGGGAGCGGATCAGACAGCGCCTCGAGGGCCTATGGCGAAGTGATGAGCCGTCTGCTGGGTCAACCGGTGGTGGTCGAGAATCGCCCGGGTGGCAGCGGCGTGGTGGCCATTCAAGCCGTGAAAGGCGCGCCCGCCGATGGCCACACCATTCTGCTGGCCAGCGTGTCGCCGATGGCGGTCAATCCGGTGCTGGTGAAGAACCTGCCCTATGACGCCTTCAAGGACTTTCGCCCGGTGCACGGCCTGACGGTCGGGCCGGCCGCCTTCATCGTGAAAGGCGACTCGCCCCACAAGACCATGGGTGAATTCGTGGCTGCCGCACGCAAGGACAAGCAGACCATCAACGTGGGCAACTACTCCGACGGCTACATGCTGGTCGGTGCGTGGCTGGGCACCGTGGGCGGATTTCCGGTCAATCACGTGACCTACAAGGGCGGCGTGCAGATGCAGACCGATGTGGTCGGCGGCACACTGGACATCGGGGTCAATGACTTCGGCGGCGTGGTGCCGCTGGTCAAGGAAGGTCGACTGCGCGTGCTGGCCATCACCAGCGACAAACGCGACCCGATGCTGCCCAACATCCCGACCATGAAGGAAAGTGGATTCCCCGATTTCGAGACCTATGTCTGGGCCTCGTTCTACGTTCGCTCGGAGACCTCGGATGAAATCACCAACAAGCTGGCGGAAACCGTCCGCAAGGCGATGGAGTCTCCCGAAGGACAGGCCTACGCCAAGAGTCTGCCGTGCTGCCAGATGATGCTCAGCACCAAGGAGATGGGCAACTTCCAGCGCCGTGAATACGAGCGCTTCAAGAAGGTGGCCGAGCAGGCGGGCATCCAGCCCAAGTAACTCGAGCACTTGAGCCGACCGGCACACGCCGGTCGATCACCGATGATGCGGCCCGCACGAGGCCGCCCGATCACACAGGAGACGCCACCATGACGACACACGACGCACACCGGCCCGCTTCGGGACGTAGACAGGTTCTCGGCCTGGCTGCGGCCAGCATTGCCACCCCGCTGCTCACGCCCGCCCCCGCCCACGCTCAGAGCGGCGGATTTCCGAACAAGCCGATCCGCATCGTTGTGCCCTTCAATGCGGGCAGCGGCTCGGACAGTGCCTCGCGCACCTACGGCGAGGTGATGGCCCGCACACTGGGTCAGCCAGTGATCGTCGACAACCGCCCGGGCGGCAGTGGCGTGCTGGCGATCCAGCTGGTGAAGCAGGCGCCCGCCGATGGCTACACCATGTTCGTCGGCACCACCTCGCCGATGTGCGTGATGCCGGTGCTCAACAAGTCCCTGCCCTATGACCCCTTCAAGGACCTGCGTCCCGTGCATGGCATGTCGGTCGGGGGCGCGACCGTCATCGTCAAGGGCGACTCGCCCTACAAGACGCTGCCCGAGCTGCTCGCTGCTGCCAAACGCGAAAACAAGGTGCTCAATGTCGGCACCTATTCGGACGGCTACATGCTGGTGGCCACCTGGGTCGGCGCAGTCGGCGGCGTGAAGATCAACAACATTCCCTACAAGGGCGGCGTGCAGTCGCAGACCGACCTGGCGGCCGGGCAGCTGGACCTCGCGATCAACGACTCAAGCGGCATCGCCCAGCTGAAGAAGGAAGGCCGCATTCGTGCGCTGGCCATCACCAGCGACAAGCGCGACCCGAAATACCCCGATGTACCGACCATGCTCGAACTCGGCTATCAGGGCTTCGAGACCTACGTGTTCGCCTCGCTCTATGTCCGTGCCGAGACGCCCGACGACATCACCAACAAGCTGGCCGACGCGGTACGGACGGCGATCCTCTCGCCGGAGGGCAAGCGCTACCAGGAAGCCAACGCGGGCACTCCGATGATGCTGCGGACCAAGGAGCTCGGCGACTTCCAGCGCGCGGAATACGAGCGCTTCAAGAAGGTCGCCGAGGCTGCCGGAATTCAACCGAAATGACCACTGACATGACCCTGAGACGACATCTGCTGAGTGTCGCGGCCCTGTGTGCCGCAGCGCCCCTGGCCAGCCTGATCACCGCCGGCACGGCCCATGCGCAGACCAGTTACGCCACGCGGCCGGTCCGCCTGATCGTGCCCTTCAATGCCGGCAGCGGTGCCGACAGCGGCGCCCGTGCGTATGCCGAGGCGCTGGCCCGGAATCTGGGCCAACCGGTGCTGGTCGAGAATCGGCCTGGCGCCAGCGGCGCGGTGGCCGCGATGGCGGTCAAGAGTGCACCCGCCGACGGCCACACGATCTTCATCGGCAGCAACTCGCCGATGGCGGTGAACGCCGTGCTCTCGAAGAGCCTGCCGTATGACCCCTTCAAGGACTTCAGACCGGTGCACGGCATGCTGGCCGGCCCGGCCGCCATCGTCGTGAAGACCGACTCCCCGATCCGCTCGATGGCGGATCTGTTCGCCGCGGCCCGCAAGGACAAGAAGCCGCTGAACGTCGGCAACTATTCCGAGGGCTACATGCTGGTGGCGACCTGGCTCGGACAGGTCGGCCAGGTGCCGGTGAATCACATCGCCTACAAGGGCGGCGTGCAGATGCAGACCGACCTGATCGGTGGCCAGCTCGACCTGGGCATCAACGATCTCAGCGGCGTGGCGGCCCTGCTGCGCGACGGTCGTCTGCGCGCCCTGGCCATCACCTCGGACAAGCGTGACCCGAAGTTCCCCGACATCCCGACCATGAAGGACGCCGGCTTTCCCGACGTCGAGACCTATGTGTGGGCGGGCTTTTTCGTGCGTGCCGAGACGTCGGACGACATCGTCAACCGACTGGCCGACGGCATTCGCGTTGCGATGAATTCACCCGAGGGCAAGGCCTATCAGGCGGCCAACACGACCGAGCCACTGATGCTGGGTCCCAAGGACTTTCTGACTTATCAGCAGCGCGAATACGAGCGCTTCAAGAAAGTGGCCGAACAGGCCGGCATCCAGCCCAAGTAAGGGCCAATGACCGCTGTTCGTCCCAGACGCACCCAGGCCGAGCGCCGCGAGGAAGCCGAGCAACGGCTGCTCGATGCCGCGCTGGTCATCGTGGCACGACGCGGCGTGGCCCGACTGACGCTGGCCGAGGTGGGTGGCGCGGCCGGCTACAGTCGTGGCCTGCCGGCGCAACGCTTCGGCAGCAAGGCTGGCCTGCTGCGGGCGCTGACCGCCCACATCGGCGCCCGCTTCAATGCGCAACTGGAAGCCGCCCCGCGGCGTACACCCGGGCTCGACGCCATCCGCGGCAACATCAGCGTCTACTTCAACCGGACCGACCACGACTGGACCGCCACCCGAGCGCTGCTGATGATTCTGGTCGAGGGCAGCACCGGCGATTCGGACATGCGCGATGACTTCGCGGCCTACAACCGGTCGGCACTGGCCTTTTTCGAGCATCACCTCGCGGTGGGCATGCAGCGCGGCGAAGTCGCCCGCGACGCCGACCCCGCCGCCACCGCCGTGCTGCTGCTGGGCGCCCTGCGCGGCACCATGCTGCAGTGGTTCCTGGACGATTCGATCCCGTTGTCTCGCTTGCGCGATCGACTGCTCGCCATCGTCGATACCGCATTGCCTCCCGCACTCCCACCCAAGAAAGGACCATGAATGTTTCAGACTGATCTGCTTGCCGGCAAGCGCATCCTGGTGACCGGTGGCGGCACCGGCCTCGGTGCAGCGATGGCCCGCCGCTTCGCCGAGCTGGGCGCCTCGCTCGTGCTGACTGGCCGGCGTACCGAAGTGCTCGACGCCACGGCCGACGGCATTCGTGCCCTGGGCGCGAACGTGCAGACGCTGGCCTGCGACATCCGCGATGCCGATGCGGTCGAGCGCATGGTCGAGCAGGCCTGGGCGGCCGGTCCGCTGGATGTGCTGATCAACAATGCCGCCGCCAATTTCATTGCCCAGACTGAACACCTGTCGCCGCGTGCGGCCGACGCGATTCTCGCGCCCACACTGCACGGCACGATGTACTGCACGCTGTCGGTCGGCCGCCGCTGGATCGAGCACGGTCGCAGCGGTGTGGCCCTGGGCATCCTGTCGACCTCGACGATCACCGGTCGTGCCTTCACCGTGCCATCGGCCATGGCCAAGTCCGCGCACCTGGCGATGATCAAGAGTCTGGCAGTCGAATGGGGTCCGCGCGGCATCCGGCTGGTCGGCATCGCTCCGGGCCCCTTCCCCACTCCCGGCGCCTGGGGCCAGCTGCGACCGGCGGGCCGGGAGAATGACGGCTTGCGCAACCCGCTCGGCCGCGTCGGTGAACATGTCGAACTGACCAATCTGGCCAGCTACCTGATTTCCGATCAGGCCGGCTACATCAATGGCGAGATGGTCACCATCGACGGGGGCAGCCACCTGCGCACCTCGGGCGCCGAAGACCTGCTCGAATGGGATGACGCCAAATGGGCCGAACTGCGCGGCCGCCGCGGAGGAAAGTGACATGACGCAGCCGACACAGGGCGGTGGTCTGCTCGAAGGGGTGCGGATTCTGGACCTGACCACCGTCCTGATGGGGCCGTTCACCTCGCAGATCCTGGGCGACCAGGGCGCCGACGTGATCAAGGTCGAAGCGCCTGGGGGCGACATCTCGCGCGGGGTGGGCCCGATGCGTCATCCCGGCATGGGCGGCAGCTACCTGCATGTCAATCGGAACAAGCGCAGCATCTGCATCGACCTCAAGAGCGACGCAGGCCGCGACGCCCTGCTGGAAATCGCGAAGACAGTCGACGTGCTGGTGTGCAACGTGCGACCTGCCGCGATGAAGCGCTTGCGACTGAGCTACGAGGAGGTCGCCGCGGTCAATCCGAAGATCCTGTATGCCTCGATGGTCGGCTACGGCCAGGACGGCCCCTATGCCGCATATCCGGCCTATGACGACCTGATTCAGGGTGCGGTGGGCGTGCCCTCGCTCATGGCGCGTGTGAGCGACGGCGTGCCGCGCTATGTGCCCATCGTCTTCGTCGATCGGACCGTCGGTCTGGCCGGCGCTCAGGCGATTGCCGCGGCGCTCTATCGACGTGAGCGCACCGGTCGCGGCCAGGCGCTCGAGATCCCGATGTTCGAGACCATGGTGCCGTTCGTGCTGGGCGAGCACATGCTGGGCAGCACCTTCGATCCGCCGCTGGGCCCGATCGGCTACCCACGGCTGCTGGCCCCGGAGCGCCGTCCCTACGAGACCTCGGACGGCCATGTCTGCGCCCTGATCTACTCGGATCGGCACTGGCAGAGCTTCTACGAGCTGACCGGACGCTCCGAAGTCTGGGCATCGGACACGCGACTGGCCTCGATCGGCGAGCGCACTCGCCACATGGCCGATCTGTGCGCGGAATCGGCTCGCCACTTTCGCGGCGATACCACCGCCAACTGGATGGCCCGGCTCAAGGCGGCAGACATTCCCTGCATGCCGCTCAATTCGCCCGAGACCCTGATGCAGGACCCGCACCTGCAGGCCGTGGGCCTCTTCGAGCCCATCGAACATCCGAGCGAAGGACCGATCTGGCAGATTCGCCCGGCGCTCAGGACCTCGGAGCCCGGACGCACCGAGACCCTGCCCGCGCCCCGCTTGGGGCAACATACGCGTGAGGTACTGGCCGAGGTGGGCATCGATGCAGCAGGCATCGAGCGTCTGATTGCCATCGGCGCAGTGAACGCAGAATACTGAGAGGAGAGACGCATGTCGTACGCCAATGGCCGCATGATCCACGATGCCGACAGCCATCTGATGGAGCTGGATGACTGCCTGGATCCGTTCTTCGATGCGCGTTTGCTGGCGCGCTTTCACGCGCTACCGGCCTATCAGGCGAAGCTGCAGGCTGCACGGCGTCCGGCGCAGTCGCGCGAAGCCCACGCCGAGCCCGGCTTTCGGGCCGGCGTGGCCGCCAACCTGATGCTTCGCAAGAACTACGAGGGCCATGGCGCCTTCATTCGCACCGACCGCCCCGAAGCCCTGGACCTCATGGGTTTTGCCAGCCAGCTGGTCTTCACCACCTTCTGCCTGGGCAACTTCGGCCTCGATCAGGGCGACGACCTCGAGCTGTGCTACGGCGCGGCCCGCGCCCACAACCGGATGATGACCGACTTCTGCTCGGTGGATCGTCGACTGCTCGCCACCGCCTACGTGCCGCTGGAGGACTTCGAGCTGGCCGCTGCCTGCGCCCGGGAGGCGATCGGCCTGGGTGCCCGGGCGCTGATGGTGCCGTCCTGGCGCCCGCGCCGCCATTCACCGAGCCACATCGGCCTGTTCCCGGTCTGGGCCATGGCGCAGGAGGCTGGCATTCCGATCGTCTTTCACGTCGGAGGCGAAGAAAAGCTCGATCCGATCTACAAGGAAAACGGCCTGCCGCCCGTGCCGGACTTTCATGGCGGCGACGACAACTTCACCTCGGTCAGCTACATGCCGATCCCCAACGCCGCCATGCAGACCATGGCCACGCTCATCTTCGATGGGGTGTTCGACCGCTTCGAACAGCTGAAATGGGGCGCCATCGAGCTGGGCGCAGCCTGGGTGCCGGGCTGGATGCGCTCGATGGATTCGGCCGCCCACGCCTTCATGAAGAACGAGGAGCGCCTGAAGAGGCTGTCGGCCAGGCCCTCGGAGATCGTGCGCCGGCAACTGCGCGTCACGCCCTACCCGCACGAGGATGTGGGCTGGATCATCCGCAACGCGGGCGATGAGGTCTGCCTGTTTTCTTCGGACTTTCCGCACATCGAAGGCGGGCGCAATCCGATCAAGCGCTTCGACGAGTCGCTCGCCGGCTGCAGCGCGACCGCGATCGAGCGCTTCTACACCACGAACTTCATCGACATGATGGGAGCGGGTCTGCCGCCGGACCTGCGTCACCCCGTAGTGATGAAAGCGGCCTGACTCGCGCCGCCCGGCGACACGCGCGCCGGGCGGCGCGGCGCTCCGTGACCTTGTTTGCGTCACAGAGCTGCACAGGCACCTCACTCGATCGGATGAGCTGCTGCACGAGGCTCACTCCATCGAAGGACCGTCCCGACACGATCTCGACCACTCAAGCGCCGCCATCCGCCTGGCAAGCGGTCGGCTTGGCGTTCAGGCACGCGCCTTGCTCGGCAACAGGTCAGTTCGCCCCAGCCTGTCATCCGAGCCGCCATGAGACGCATCGCCTCCCACCCCACCCGCTACCTGAAGTG
>JBILSK010000161.1:0-5362 GCA_044372165.1 Burkholderiaceae bacterium
ACCCGCTACGCGCAGGACTACATCACTCGCTTCGGGTTCGAGGCAGATCGCCATCCTCCCTACCTGACCATGGCGCTGGGCGCCGGATCGGCCACGCCGATGCAGATGGCCGGAGCCATTTCGGTCTTTGCCAACGGCGGCTATCGGGTCACGCCCTACATCGTCGCGAAGATGACCGACGCCAACGGCAAGATCGTGGCCGAGGCGCGTCCGACCCGCGCAGGCGACGAGGCTGCGCGCACCATCGATGCACGCAACGCCTTCCTCATGGATAGCATGCTGCGCGACGTCGTGCGCCGCGGCACGGCAACCGCCGCCCTGCGCCTCAAGCGCAGCGACCTGGCCGGCAAGACCGGCACGACCAACGATTCCTTCGACGCCTGGTTCGTCGGCTACCAGCCCACGCTGGCGGCGGCGGCCTGGATCGGATTCGACACCCCGCGCAAGCTCGGCGATCGGGAAACCGGCGGCGGTCTGGCCTTGCCGATCTGGATCAACTACATGGAATCTGCCCTGGCAGGCGTGCGGGATGCCTCGCCCACGCCCCCGCCAGGGGTGGTGCAGATCGGCGGCGATTGGTACTACGCGGAAGTCCCCCCGGGCAAGGGCATCGCGGCACTGGGCGTGTCACTCGACGGACTGGGATCCGGATCGCGCGGCGAACAGGTCCGCGACCAGCTGTTCTGACCCGGTAGCCTGCGCTCAGGCCGGCGGACCCGCCAGGACACCGTACTCGCGCAGGCGGTTGTACAGGGTCTTCAGACTGATGCCCAGCATGCGGGCAGCGGGCTCGCGCAGCCCGTTGCAACGGGCCAGGGTCGCCAGGATCAGCTGACGCTCGACGTCGGCAATCGAGGTGCCCACCGGCACGGTGATCTGCTGCACCTGCCCGGACGATTGATCCGTCCCGACCTCGTCCTCCGGCAAATCGACACGATCGATCTCTTCCTGATCGGCCATGATGAAGGCACGCTGGACCATATTGCGCAACTGCCGGATGTTGCCCGGCCAGGCGTGCTGGCGCAGCCGATCCAGTGCGGCACGGGTGAAGCGCCGCTGCAGCCCTTCGGGTGCGGCAATCGAGGACAGGAAGTGGTGGGCCAGTGGATCGATGTCTTCGCGCCGCTCGCGCAGCGGCGGAACGGTGAGCTCGACCGCATCGAGCTGCGACAGCAGCTCCTGCGACAGTTGCCCGGCGCGCACGCAGTCGATGACCGGGCGATCTGCCGTCGCGATCAGACGCACATCGACCCGGAGCACCTCGTCGCCTCCCAGTCTGCAGAACACGCCAGTGTCCAGGGCCCGGGCAAGTCGCGCCTGGACATCATCGGGCAGACGGGCCAGCTCGCGCAGCAACAATGTGCCGCCCTCGGCCTGCTCGAGCACACCGCGATGCCGACGCCCGGCGCCTGGCAAAGCCCCCTTTTCGTGACCGAAGAGTTCGCTGTCGATCAAGGCTGCAGAAGGCGCCCGACAATCCAGGGTCACGAAAGCTTGCGTCGCCCGCGCTGAGCGGTCATGAATGACCTGGGCAAGCAGCTGGCGTCCGGTACCGCTTTCACCTGCCAGGAGCACCGACACGGGGGTCGGCGCCACCCGGTCGACCTGTCGCATGACCCGCCGCAGCACGGCGGAGCGCCCGATCAGGGCAGCCGCAGGCGCGCGGACCTGTCCGTCCGGGTGCGGGTCGGCACGCTGCGCAGCACGCAGGCTGGACGAGGAATCCTCGAGCGGAGCATCGTCATCGACGAGCGAAGGGAGCGTCATGGGAGACCAGCGATGGAATCGGGGGGAATCGCGGACCCACGCATTCTACGATGATCGGACCGTTTGTCGGCCGACCAACGGTCGTGCCGCTCAGGCAGCTGGCAACCAGATCAGCAATCGACCATCGCTGCAGGCCGCGGCATCGTCGAAGCGGCCGCCCTGCGCCAGCACCGCCAGCCGGGCGTGCAGCAACTCGAGCGAGCTGTGGCCGGAGGCCGGATCGAAGGCCGACCAGGCCAGCCGCGGTACCTCGCCCTCGAAGGCCAGGACGATCCACACCCCTTTGTCGGCCGCATGCGCCGACAGGCGCAAGCGGCTGCCCGGCACATCGTGATGCACCGCGTGACGAATCAGTGATCGGAGCGCCGCATCCAGGGCCTGCCGATTGGCCCGCACGGTCAGGCCAGGCGCCGATACGCCTGAGGAATCCCCTGGTAGCGCATCGACATGGCCTGGCAAGCTGCCGGCATGCGCTGCCAGGAGATCGCTGACCGCCACGCACTCGACCGGGTGCTGCACGCCCTGAGGCGCGTGCGCCGCTGGCGCCAGCAGGCACAGGACCTCGCCCAGCAAGCGGATCTGCTCGATCTGCAGATCGAGCGCGCGTCGCGCGCCGGACACCGCCCGGTCGACGATCTGCGGTGAGACCGCGGGTCGGGCTTCCAGCAGATGCAGCCAACCGGCCAGGGCATTGACCGGATTCAGCAGCTCGTGCCGCACCAGGGCCGCGAACGCCTGCGCGTCCATCGGCAGCATGAGGCGGTCGGTTGCCGCGACGGGCAAGTCGGTGGATGTCGTCATGATCAGCGTCGATTGAAGCACACAGTGGCCGGCGCCGGCAGCCCTCCAAGGGTGCGACCATAATGACGCAGACGCTCACGGCGCCAGGGCAGGCCATGAAGACCTACACCAACCCGTCTACGACTACGTCAGGCATGCCGATCAGCGGGCACCGGAGCCGATGCACCACCCGGTCATCGTGGTCTGCGCCGGGCCGGTCGGTTTGTGCACCGCCATCGATCTGGCCAGGCAGGGGGTGCAGACCCTGCCCCTGGACGACGACCAGACCGTGAGTATCGGCTCGCGAGCCGTCTGCTATGCCAAGCGCAGCCTGGAGATCCTGGATCGCCTGGGCTGCGGCGACGCGGTGGTCGACCGCGGGGTGAGCTGGAGCCGCGGCCGTGTCTTCCTGCGCGAGCGGGAGGTCTACGGGTTCGACCTGCTTCCCGAGCCGAATGATGTTCGGCTGGCTGACGGGAGCATCAGCCTGGACCTGAAAGCCGGGTCACGAACGTCCGGCCTTCGTCAACCTGCAGCAGTTCCACCTGGAGGAGATCCTGGTGCGCCAGGCATCACTGCAGCCGGGCCTTCAGGTGCGGTGGCGCAACCGGGTCACGGGTGTGACGCCCGACGCCGATGGCGCGAGCCTCGAGATCGAGACACCCGAGGGCCCCTATCGACTGCACTGCGACTGGCTGGTGGTGTGTGACGGCGCCCGCAGCCCGATCCGCCATGCGCTCGGGCTGGAAAGTCATGGCCAGGTCTTCCGGGACAAGTTCCTCATCGCCGATGTCGTGATGAAGGTCGACTACCCGACCGAACGCTGGTTCTGGTTCGACCCGCCCTTCCATCCAGGCCAATCAGTGCTGCTCCATCGGCAGGCGGACAACCTGTGGCGGGTCGATTTCCAGCTGGGCTGGGACGCTGACCCCGAGCAGGAAAAGCAGCCCGAGCGGGTGCTGCCACGACTGCGCGCCATGCTGGGCGAGCGCGAGTTCGAACTCGAGTGGGTGAGTGTTTACACCTTCCAATGTCGGCGCATGGAGCGGTTCCGCCATGGTCATGTGCTGTTCTCGGGGGATGCCGCCCACCAGGTCTCCCCGTTCGGTGCGCGGGGTGCCAACTCGGGCATCCAGGACGCAGATGCGCTGGCCTGGCGGCTGGCGGCCGTGGTCAGGAATCAGGCCGACCCAGTCGTCCTCGACCACTGGGCCACGGAACGCGAATCGGCGGCCGACGAGAACATCCTCAACTCCACCCGCAGCACCGACTTCATCACACCGAAGTCTGCGATGGCGCACGCCTTTCGGGAGGCGACTCTGGAGCTTGCCGCGACCCTGCCCTTCGCACGGCGCCTGGTGAACAGCGGGCGTCTGTCGATTCCGGCCACAGCCGATCGCAGCCCGGCCGTGACGACCGATCCCGTGGACGACGATCGATCGGATTGGGTGGCCCCGTCCATGCGACCCGGCTCCCCCTCGGTCGATGCGCCGCTGACCGATCCAGACGGCCAACCGACCTGGTGGCTGCGCCACATCGGCGGGCAGTTCGACCTGCTGGTCTGCGTCGAGGGCGACATCGACCCGCCCCTGAAGGCGGCGATCCAGTTGATCGCCCGGGACGCCGCGGCAGGCGGTCTGCCCGACCTCGCCGTGCACTGGGTCCTGCATCAGCCCGACGACTCGCCAGGTGCATCGACCGAGGAGCCCGAGTTCCGCTCACGCCTGCTGATCGATCGAGCGGGGCTCCTGTGGCGACGCTGCGATGCGCGGCACGGCACCCCCTACCTGCTGCGGCCGGACCAGCATGTCTGCGCCCGCTGGCGCACCCCGGACGCCGCGGTCATCGTCACCGCCCTGCGGCGCACCCTGGGGCGCTGAGGCCCTGCCTGCTCACGACCGGAGGCCGAGCATGTCCCGAACGCTGAACATCGATCCCGCGATCGATTCTCCCGACGATTTCTATCAGGCCCTGATCGAGGCCCATCGCGGCCTGTCCGACCAGGGCAGCGAGCAACTCAACTGTCGCCTGATCCTGCTGCTTGCCAATCAGATTGGCGACGCACGGATACTGACCGAGGCGATCGCCCTGGCGCGCGCAAGCCTGGGCAACGACGCCCCTTAGCTTTTTCCTCGGTCAGCCCTCAGCCCGGTGGCGCCAGCTGGACCGTCGCACCGGACTGCAGGCTGACCAGGCGCGACAGCGCAGCAAAGAGCTCCTCGCCGCTGCGCCCATCGACCCAGCTGTCGTTCGCGCGCCGGTAGTGGAACCCCCCTGAGCGCGCCGCCACCCAGATCTCGCCCGCCGACGAGTGACTGTTGACGATGAGCTGGGAGTCGTCGGCGAAGGTGACCGTGATCACATTGCCCTGGCGTTCCAGGTCAAGGTCGAGATCAAGGTCGGTGCTGTCGACCAGCCGCTCCAGTGATGCCTCGACCGCGTCCAACGTGGCCCGCGCCTGTTGCTCGAATGCGTATTCGCTCATGCTATTCTGCCTCGATGAAACGCGATCACGGCGCACGCCGAGCGCGGCGTTCTGCTCTGCCGGCCCTGTCCCGCACCGCGTATCTGTCGATTCTAGCGGTTGTGCTCGGTTCGGCCGGCTGTGGCCAGCGCGGACCCCTGTATCTGCCCACGCCGCCCGCCGAACCGCCCCCGCGCGCCACTGTTCGCCCTGCCGCGCCGGCGCCGTCCAGTCCTTCGCGTTCCGCGCGACCCGCGGCCGGCGCTCCCGTACTCACGACCGACTGAGGCTGTCGATGTCCGTCTTTTCCATGGGCCCCGAGGGCCTGAACACCGAGCACGTCCCGCTCGA
>JBILSK010000162.1:0-5357 GCA_044372165.1 Burkholderiaceae bacterium
CCGGTGGTCAGCGGCGGCACCCTGACCCTGGTCTGGCAGGATGGCAAGGAGACGCGCGAGAAGGTGGTCAATCTGACGCGCGCCCACCTCGAAGAGGACGCGGGCAAGTCCTTGCACGAAGACGCGATGCGCACCCTCGGCGGCGGCGAACTGACCGGCGTGTCCGGCATCGATCTCAATCGGGCCGGCACGCCGCTGCTGGAAATCGTGAGCGAGCCCGAGATGCGCTCCTCGGCCGAGGCGGTGGCCTATGCGCGCACCCTGCACGGCCTGGTGACCTGGCTGGGCATCTGCGACGGCAACATGCAGGAAGGCTCGTTCCGGGTCGATGCCAACGTGTCGGTGCGGCCGCGCGGACAAGCCGAATTCGGCACCCGGTGCGAGATCAAGAACCTGAACTCCTTCCGCTTCCTGGAGCGCGCCATCGAGCACGAGGTGCGTCGGCAGATCGAGCTGATCGAGGACGGTGGCACGGTGGTCCAGGAAACCCGGCTCTATGACCCGGACCGCGACGAAACCCGTTCCATGCGCAGCAAGGAAGACGCGCACGACTACCGCTACTTCCCGGACCCCGACCTGCCGCCGCTGGTGGTCGAGGCCAGCCTGCTCGAACGCGTGCGCGCCGGCCTGCCCGAACTGCCCGCCGCCATGCGCGAACGTTTCGAGCAGTCACTGGGGCTGCCCGCCTACGACGCGGCCACGCTCACCGCCAACCGCGCCACCGCACGCTATTTCGAGGACACGCTGGCCGCGCTGAACGACCGCGCAGCGCAGGCCAAGCTCGCGGCCAACTGGGTCATGGTCGATGTCGCCGCGCAGCTCAACCGCGAGAACCTCGACATCGACGCCAGCCCGGTCCGCCCCGCACAGCTGGCTGCGCTGATCGCCCGCATCGCGGACGGCACGGTGTCGGGCAAGCTGGCCCGGGAAGTGTTTCAGGCGATGTGGGACGAGCGCCGCACCGAACCCGATGCCGCGGACCGCATCATCGCGGAGCGCGGCCTCACGCAGATCAGCGACAGCGGCGAGCTGGAAAAGATCGTCGACGAGGTGCTCTCGGCCAACCCGAAATCGGTCGAGGAATTCCGTGCCGGCAAGGAAAAAGCCTTCAATGCGCTGGTCGGCCAGGCGATGAAGGCCACCAAGGGCAAGGCCAATCCGCAGCAGGTCAACGATCTGCTGCGCCGGAAGCTCGCCGGGTAAAGCGCATCGTCTTCGCGTCCGCACCTTCGCCGAAGCCGAGCTCCAGGGTCCGGAACCCGAGCGCCATGTTGCGGACCTGGCTCAGCTGCTGCAGGTAGCGCTGCTCGATCGCCATGGCCTCGCCCGGACAGGCCATCATCGTGCCGGCCGGCCGCGCCACGCTCAGTTCGCCGGCATTCGTCCCCCCTGTCACCGGCGCCATGTAGCGGTTGCACCCCGAACGTCCGACGAACCGCCCCTCGACCACCTCGAGGCTGACAGTCGGCTCGGCCGGCGCCGGCTCATCCTCGTTCCAGCGCTGCAGCACCCAGACCGGGCCCGCCGCCGCCTGCGGCCCCAATCGGGTGGGTGCCGGCAAGCCCTTCACCGGCAACAGTCCGCGCACGCCCAGCCGCCAGGCCAGGGTGGCCACTTCGGCCGGGCAGCAGGCCGGATCGTTCGGTCCGGCGCGTACCACATCGACCTGCAGCTGGCCGCCCTCGATACGCAGGTCACGCACCTTCACGCGATCGCCCAGCAACACCGTCGCGACATTGCGCGCCTGTCCCGCCCGGGCCGCCAGCACCGCGATGTGCACGTACTCGCCGGTGCCGCCCGTGGACTGGGCGACGACCACAGCGGCCTCCGGCACGCCGTCGCGGTTCAGATCGCCCCAGGCCTGCATGCCCCGGCCCAGCACCACACGCGGCACGACAGCGCCGCCCGGTGCAAAGGGCGCGCCGGTCCATTGCCCGTCCGACAGCGTGGCGGCATGGGGCTCTGCGGTCAGGCGTTGATAGCGCGCGTTGGCCAATGATGCGGGCTGCAGCGCAGCCGGAACCGATGCCGGGACCCCGTCGTCGGCTCGTGCCGCGCCGACCAGCGCCATGAGCGCCAGTGTCGCGGCCATGCCGGCCACAGCGCCCCATGGTCTCGGCCGCCGGTTCAGCGATCGACTCGGCGCACCCCCTGCAGTCGCCAGGAGTTCCTTGAATGCCAGGCGCTCGATCATGATGGTCGTCTCGCTTGAAAAGTCCGGTCGCATGAAGGGCCATGCGCAGCGACTGCGATGGTAACGCGGTCCCTTCGCCTATGATCGACGCCATGCACATCGTGATCGCCCACTGCGACGCCGGCGCAGGAGTCGCCTGGCAATCGGCCCTGGCCCGCCACCTGCCCCAGGCCCGCATCACGCTGGATGTCGGTACACCCGATGGCGCCGGCAGCGCCCCGGGGGCCGCCGCCGACTACGCGGTCGGCTGGAAGCCGCCTGCCGACTTCTTCGAGCGGCACGGTTCGCTGCAGGCCTTCTTTTCCTGCGGCGCCGGGGTCGACCATCTGCTGCGCCATCCCGGCCTGCCGGGCACGCTGCCGCTCTATCGCCTGGAAGACGCCGGCATGGGCACACTCATGGCCGACTACTGCCTGCACCAGCTGCTGCGCATTGCCGGCCGGCATGACGACTACGCCCGCCAGCAGGTCGAAGGACGCTGGCTCGAACTCGATCCGCTGGCCCGTGAGGACATGCCGGTGGGCATCCTGGGCCTGGGTGTGCTCGGCGAAGCGGTGGCACGGCGGCTGGCGGACAACGGCTTCATCGTGCGTGCTCATGCGCGCTCGCCCCGGACCCTGCCCGGCATCGAAGTGAGCCACGGTGCGGCCACACTGAACGGGTTTCTCGCCGCGACCCGCGTGCTGATCCTGCTGCTGCCGCTCACCCCCGAGACCACCGATCTGATCGATGCACAGGCCCTGGCCGCGCTGCAGCCAGGCGCCTTCCTGATCAACATTGCGCGCGGCGCGCTGGTGGTCGACGCCGACCTGCTGGCCGCGCTCGATCGCGGCCAGCTCGCCGGCGCCACACTCGACGTCTTCCGACACGAGCCCCTGCCGGCGACACACCCCTTCTGGCATCATCCGCGCGTTCGCATCACGCCCCATGTCTCCGGCCCCACGCAGGTGGGCGCATCCGCTGAGCAGGTGGCCGGCAAGCTCGCCTTGCTCGCGCGCAGCGGCACCCCGAGCGGGCTCGTGCACCGCGATCGGGGCTACTGAAATCCCCTCATACCGGAGCTCCCCGACCATGCCCGCCCAACTGCCCCAGCGTGCCGAGATCATCGAAGTCGGCCCGCGAGACGGCCTGCAGAACGAATCCTCGCCCATCACCACCGACATGCGTGTGGCGCTGTGCGACCGCCTCACCGAGGCCGGTGTCACCCAGCTCGAGGTCGGCTCCTACGTGTCGCCCAAGTGGGTGCCGCAGATGGCCGACACCGCCGAGGTGATGGGTCGCATCCAGCGCAAGTCCGGCGTGATCCATTCGGTGCTGGCCCCCAACATGAAGGGGTTCGAGGGTGCGCTGGCATCGAAGGCCGATGAGGTCGTGATCTTCGGTGCGGCGTCGGAAGCCTTCTCGCAGCGAAACATCAACTGCTCGATCGCCGAATCCATCGCCCGCTTCGAACCGGTGGCCCGAGCCACCAAAGACGCCGGCATGCGGCTGCGGGCCAGCGTCTCGGTGGCGCTCGGCTGCCCCTATCAGGGCGAGGTCACGCCAGCCGCCTTCGCCGAGGTGGTGCAGCGCTTTGCCGACCTGGGCGCCGACATGATCGATCTGGGTGACACCATCGGCGTGGGCACGCCACGCTCGACTCAGGCAGCCCTGGCAGCCGCCCTGCGCATCGTGCCCGCCACGCGCCTGTCGGGCCATTTTCACGACACCTGGGGCATGGCCGTGGCCAATGTCCATGCCTCGCTCGAGATGGGCATCACCACCTTCCACAGTTCAGTCGCCGGCCTGGGCGGATGCCCCTTCGCCAAGGGCGCCACCGGCAATGTCGCCACCGAGGACGTGCTCTACCTCCTGGAGGGTCTGGGCATCGAAACCGGCCTCGACCTGGCGCAGGTGGCCGCCACTGGCCACTGGATCTCCGGCCTGGTCGGCCGCAAGTCTGCCTCGCGCGTGGGCAACGCCCTGGCCGCCCGCCAGGCCGCCTGAAAAATGGGGTCAGATCACAATTTCCTGAAGCATGCGCCGAGTACGGCTGCCTTGCGCGCCGCGGCCGCCGAGGGCGCCCCGGTGCCCTCGCCCTGCATTTCGGTGTGCCGCATCGATCCGAAGACGAGCTTGTGTGAAGGCTGCACCCGCACGCTCGAAGAAATTGCCACCTGGAGTCGCCTCGACACCGACGCGCGCATCGCAGTGTGGGAGCGGATCGAGGCCCGCCGCGCGTCCGCCTGATGAAGACCGTTCCCTGGTTCTTCGATTTCATCTCGCCCTACAGTTATCTGCAGAGCGAGGTGCTGCACCGCTTCGACGACCGGGCCCGCATCGAGCGCGTCCCGGTGCTGTTCGCAGGGCTGCTGCAACACCACGGCCAGAAGGGGCCGGCCGAGATCCCGGCCAAGCGCGCGCACCTGTTTCGCGAGATCGTCTGGCGAGCTCACACCGAGGGCATTGCGCTGACCCTGCCCGCCGCCCATCCGTTCAATCCGCTGCCCCTGCTGCGGCTGTCGATCGCGCTGGGCAACACGCCCGAGGTGGTGCGCACGCTCTTTCGCTGGGTCTGGGCAGACGGTCATCTGCCAACCGACGAAGCGGCCTGGAACGCCCTGTGTCGCAGCCTCGGAGTCGTCGATGCTCACGCCGCGCTGAACGACCCGACGGTCAAGGACGGTTTGCGCAGCAATACCGAGCGTGCGGTGGCACACCAGGTCTTCGGGGTGCCCACCCTGCTGATCGATGACGAGACCTTCTGGGGCTTCGACATGACCGACGCAGCACTGGCCCGCCTTGGAGACGACCCACTCTTTCGTTCGCCGCAGATGACTGCAGCCCGGACCCTTCCCGACGGCGTGCACCGTCGCGTGCGTTGAGACCGCCATGAGCCGCAGCGATCTGCCTCCGAGCATGCATTTCATCGAGCGCGACTGGCTGTCGGCCAACGGCGTGCTGTTCGATGATGGTCGGCGCACCACCCTGGTCGACACCGGCTACGACTCGCACCGCGACACCACGCTGGCCGTGCTGCGCACGCTGCTGGGCGACAGGCCCCTCGACCAGATCGTCAACACGCATCTGCATTCTGACCACTGTGGCGGCAATGCGCTGCTGCAACGCACCTGGGGCAGCCGCACACTGATTCCGGCTGCCAGTGCCCAGGCGGTGTCGGCCT
>JBILSK010000163.1:0-5330 GCA_044372165.1 Burkholderiaceae bacterium
CCTCGGGCGGGGTGTCGCTCAAGGAGGTGCCGGGCTTCGATCCCTATGCGCGCAACGACTTCCGCGTTGATGAATTCACCCGGGATGTGCGGTCGGATGCCTTCAAGATCGACGACAGCTATTACCAGCACGAGGACGCGAGCGCCGACATCAACTGCATCTTTGCCATCGACCGGCTGCGCGAGCTGGCGCAGGCGGGCGTGATCGGATCGGTCACGCCGCGTCTGTGGAGCGGCTTCATGGGTCGCACCTACAAGCGAACCGTGTTAATGGAAGAAGCCGCCCCGGCCTTTGCCCGCAAGCTGAAGGAAGACGGCACCGACATCCTGGTGGCGGTGCCCGCCTGTCCGCTTGATCAACAGACTGTGGCCCTGGTGTGCCGGGTGGTCGAGGCGGCTGGCATTCCCACGGTGTGCATCACGACCGCGCGGGACATCACCGCGCTGGTCAAGCCGCCCCGCGCACTCTTCGTCAATGCCCCGATGGGCAACAACTTCGGCAAGCCCGGCGCTGTCGCCACTCAAGCGCTGGTGTTGCGCGAGGCCCTGCAGCTGGTGGCCGATGCGCAGCAGGGCGGTGTGCTTCGAGACAGCGCCTTCGAGTGGCCCGAGCCCTTCGAGCCCTATCTGTCGGAAACCACTCGCGACAAGCAGCTCAAGTGACGGCACGAATGGACCGTCCATCCCTCATTCCTTGCTGAACTGGAGTCGCAACTCATGGAATTCGATACGCTCGCCCGCAGCCGTCGCAGCGTGCGCGGCTACAAGCCCGATCCCGTTCCCCGTCAGGTGATCGAGGAGATCCTGCATCTGGCCAAGGCCGCGCCGTCCTCGATGAACAGTCAGCCCTGGCATGTGCATGTGCTGACCGGCGCGCCGCTCGAGGAAGTGCGCCGCCGCAATACCGAGGAAATGCTCGCCGGTGCCGAGCCCAAGCGCGACATCCTCACCCACGGACCCTACGAGGGCATTCATCGTCATCGTCAGGTCGAGATCGCCAAGCGTCTGTTCGAGGCCATGGGTATTGCGCGCGACGACAAGGCGATGCGCCAGGACTGGGTGATGCGCGGCTTTCGGCAGTTCGATGCGCCGGTGTCCATGGTCCTCACCTATGACCGCATCCTGGACCCGGGGGCGACCTGCCACTTCGATCTCGGTGCACTGAGCTACGGCATCTGCCTGGCCGCCTGGGATCGCGGGCTGGGTACGGTGGTCAATGGCCAAGGCATCATGCGCTCGGACATCGTGCGCGAAGTGGCGGCGATTCCCGATGATGAGGTGATCATGACCTGCATCGCGATGGGCTATCCCAACGACGACTTCGCGGCCAATGCCGTGCGTTCCGAGCGCGAGCCGAACGAACAGTTCGTGCGCTTCGTCGGCTTCGACGACTGACGCATCAAGACTGACCTTTACATCCACACTGAATCAAGGAGCACGCATGCCGGTCCGCGTCGTGGGAATGATTGGAGTCGACCCGCCCAAGGGCAACACCTTGCATGTGATCGCAGGCGGCATTTCGCCCGGCTTCGTGGCCGAATTTTCCCAGGCCCACGAGGACGCAGGCTTCGACATGGTGCTGGTCGGCTACTACTCCAGTTCGGCCGACGGCTTCGGTGTGGCCTCGTACGCCGCGGCCCACACGCGACGGCTGAAGTTCCTGATCGCGCATCGCCCCGGTGTGGTGGTGCCGACCCTGGCAGCGCGGACCATCGCGACCTTCGATGCCTTGTGGGGCGGGCGCCTGGCCATCCATGTCATCGCGGGCGTCACCGATGAGGACATGCAGCGCGATGGCGATTTCACGCCCAAGGACGAGCGCTACGAGCGCGCCACCGAGTACCTCGAGGTGATGCGCAAGGTCTGGACCGAGACTCGGCCCTTCGATCACGAGGGGCGCTTCTACCGTTTCAAGGATGTGCGCTCCGATGCCCGCCCGCTGCAGCAGCCGCATCCGCAACTGCTGTTCGGTGGCTCGTCCGAAGGCGCGCTGGTGATGGGCGCCAAGCAGTGTGACGTGTTCGCGATGTATGGCGAGCCGCTGGCGGATACCGCCGAGCGCATGGCCGACTTCCGTCGTCGCGTGGCCGCCGAGCACCGCCCGGCGCCAGGCTTCAACATGTCGTTTCGGCCGATCATCGCTGACACCGAGGGGCAGGCTTGGGACAAGGCCGCCACGGTGCTGAAGGATCTCGAGGAAGGCGGCAGCCTGCCCAACCGGGCGCTCGATGCCTCGGCCAAGCGCCTGGTGTCGATCGCGGCGCGCGGTGATGTTCATGATGAACGGCTGTGGATGCCGGTGGCCGCGCTCTCGGGCGGCCGCGGCAATTCGACCTGCCTGGTGGGCACGGCCGAACAGGTGGCCGAGGCGATGCTGAAGTACTACCGGCTGGGCATCGAATCCTTCCTGATTCGCGGCTTCGATCCTGTGGCCGATGTGGGGAACTATGGCCGCGAGCTCATCCCGCGGCTCAAGCTCGGCGCGGATCAGATCGATCGGGAGCGGGCGGCCGCCACTTGAGCGGCTTTCGGTCAGAAGCGGCCGTGTCGCCCCTCGCCCGAGGCGAATCGTGCGGCACCGGCCACCGTCTCGCCGCTGGCGATCACGCCCAGCCCGCCGCGCATCTCTTCCATGATGGCCTCGTCCTCGGGCAGGCTCCATTGCGCAAGGACCGATCGGCGGTCATTGCGCAGGCAGGCCTGGGGAAAGGCGGCCAATTGATGAGCCAGGGCGAGGGCCGCTGCGCGCGCCTGCCCGGTGGGCACGACCCGATTGGCCAACCCCATGCTCTGCGCCTCTTCGGCTTTCACCGGGCGTCCGGTCAGGATCATGTCCAGGGCGCGTGACTGGCCGATGAGCCGTGGCAGGCGGATGGTGCCCAGGTCGATCAGCGGCACGCCGAAGCGGCGGCAGTACACGCCGAAGATCGCATCTTCGGCCATCACGCGAAGGTCGGCCCAGACGGCAAGTTCCAGGCCGCCCGCCACCGCATAGCCTTCGACTGCGGCAATGACCGGCTTGCTCAGTTCGAGCCGGCTCGGGCCCATGGGGGCGATCGTGTTGCGTCCGCCGACTTCACGCCGCTTGGGCGCACCTTGGGCCACGGCTTTGAGGTCTGCACCGGCGCAGAAGTGCTCGCCGACCCCGGTGAACACGGCCACCGAGGCGTCGGGGTTGGCATCGAAGGCGAGGAAGGCTTCGTACAGCTCGATCGCAGTGGGGCCATCGACCGCATTGCGGCGCTCCGGGCGATTGATGGAGATGAGGGTGACTGGACCGTCCTGCTCGATGAGGACGGCGGCTGGGGTGGGGGCATTCATGAGGCGTGTCCTGTGAGGGCGGCCTGGGCCGTGTGGGGCGACGCTGCGCCCAGACGCGCAAGCACATCGCCGCGAGCGGCCGCGTATTCAGCCTTGAGTCGCCGACACAGGGCCTGCGTCGTTGGAATGTCGTCGATGTTCCCCACGCCGTGGCCCGCGGTCCAGATGTCCTTCCAGCGCTTGCGGGTCTGATCGCTGGCCACGATCTTGCCAGGCAGCGTGGTGCGCAGGCCGTCCAGGTCGATGCCGGCCGCGATCAGACTGTGAGTGAGCCAGTTGGCCGGGGCGCCGTCGATGGACGCGGAAAAGAAGATGTCGGTGGCATTGGAGGCCAGAATCATCTGCTTCTGGCCCTCGGCGGCCGAGGACTCCTGCGTGGCGATGAAGCGGGTGCCGAAGTAGGCGAAGTCGGCGCCCATGGCCTGTGCCGCGAGGGCATCGCGCCCGGTGCTCATGCCGCCGGCCAATGCGACCGGTCCCTGGAAGATCCTGCGCACTTCGTTGAGCAGGGAGAAGGGATTGATCGTGCCGCAGTGGCCGCCCGACCCTCCGGCCACCGCGATCAAGCCGTCCACGCCGGCTTCCAGCGCCTTCTCGGCGTGCCGCTGGCTGGCGATGTCGTGCATCACCACGCCGCCATAGGCATGGACCCGCTTGACCATGGCGCCGGGCGCGCTCTTGGACGACAGGATCACCGGCACCTTGTATTTTTCGCACAGGGCGAGATCGCCTTCGGCGCGTGCATTCGATGCATGCACCACCAGATTCACCGCGAAAGGCGCGGGCCGTTCACCCGCGTCCTCGGCGCGCTTGAGCGCATCGATGATCTCGATCAGCCAGCTCTCGAAGACTTCGACGCTGCGCGTGCCGTGGGCCGGGAAGCTGCCCAGCAGCCCTTCGCGGCAGGCGGCGATCACCATGGCCGGGGTCGAGACCAGAAACATCGGTGCCACGATCACCGGGATGGACAGGCGGCTGCGGATGTCGTTCATCGAGGACATGGTCATTCCTTGGGTTCAGGGTTCGGTGCGGGTCACGCCCAGAGCGGCCAGGCGCGCAATGGCCGCGTCGTTCAGGCCCAGCACCTCGCGCAGCACGGTGTCGGTATCGGCGCCCAGGTCGGGCGCCTGACGGTGCACGCAAAAGGGCAGGTGGTCGAAGCGATAGGGCATGCCCTTGACCATGCGGCCGGTGGCATCCTCGGCGATCGAGGTGCCGGTCAGATGGGGGGCATGGAGCAGGTCCAGGCCGTCCAGCACGGGCGCAGCCGAGAGGCCGGCCGCAGCCAGGGTGCTGGCTGCATCGTCCGCGGTGCGCGTCTGGCACCAGTCTGACAGGGCCGTTCGAAGCGTGTTCGTGGGCTGCGCGACGTTCTGTGGCACCGCGACTGCGACGCCCAGCACACGTGCCAGGGCTGCACTCTGCGCCGCATCGGCCACGGTCACCGCCACCCAGCGCCCGTCCGCGCAGCGCCAGCAGTCCTGCAGCAACAGGCCGTCCTCGGCGTTGCCTTGTCGCACGCCGCGGCGGGTCGGATCGGCACCGGCGGCCACGATCTCCTCGCCCACCATGAAGCTCACGATCTCGCGCTGCGAGATGTCCAGGCGCACGCCGCGCCCGGTCTGGCGTACCTGTCGCAGTGCGGCCAGGATGAGGCCGGTGGAGATCAGCGAGACCACCTGGTCCGGATAGTTCACATCGCCACCGCTCACCCGCGGCGATTCGCCGGCGTAGCCGGTGAGGGCCGACAGGCCGCCAGTGGCATCGAGCGTCGAACCGAAGGACGCGTGCAGTCGGTTGGGGCCGGTCTCGCCCTGGCTGGAGATCGAGGCCAGGATGATGCGCGGAAAACGTGCACGCAGCGCCGCTTCATGCAAACCGAGACGCTCGAGCACCCCGCGGCGAAAATTCTCGACCACGACATCGGCTTGCCCGATCAGGTCGGTGATCAGCGCCCGACCCTCGGCGGATTTCAGATCGATCGCGACGCTGCGCTTGTTGCGGTTGCTG
>JBILSK010000164.1:0-5325 GCA_044372165.1 Burkholderiaceae bacterium
AACCTGGCCGAAGAAGATCAGCGAGATCAGCACCGCGAACACCGGCACGGTGTTCTGCCACATCACACCGGCATTGATGCCCATGCGGGCCACGCCGAAATTCCAGGCCACACCGCCCAGGGCAGTCGAGAAGGCTGCGGTGATCAGCAGGTAGGTCAGTGCGGTGGCATCGGGGTGCAGTTGCGGCTCGCCGGCCAGCCCGAAGGCACGCGCCAGCAACCACCACAGGACCAGCCAGGGAATCGCGCCCAGCGAGGTGAGAAAGTGGCGCGCCATCTGCGGTGTCTCGGCCGGAAACCAGCGCACCGAGAGAATGGAGAAGGCGGTCCAGGCCACGAAGGACAAAATGATCAAGGGTTCGCCACCGCCCACCATCAGACCCTGGCCGCTCGCCCCGGAGCGACCCCAGATCGCGATGCCGGCACCCAGGATGGTCAGCAGGGCTGCGCCCCAGAAGCCTTTTTCCAGCCGTGCATTGATCATGATGCGCGAGGTGATCGCGCCATAGACCGGCGAGCCGGCCATCAATGCGGCTGCGGTGATCGTATTGGTATACAGGAGCCCGAGGTTGTACAGCACGAAGAAGCAGCTCACACAGGCGCTCATGAGCAGGATGCGCGACCAGGCAATCGGCGCCCGCAGATGCCGCACGCCCAGCATCACCGCCACCAGCACTGCCAACAGGACGGTTGCCAGCGTGACCCGCACGGCCGCAAGCCAGAAGGGATCGAAGCTCTTGAACAGCGACGCCGTGAGCGGAATGTTCAAGCCCCAGAACAGGCTCGCCGTGAGGTAGCACAGCGCCCCGACCAGCACGCCAGAGCGGCTGTGCTCAGCCCCGTTTCCCGCACTCATCGATCGAATCCGGGACGCGACCCGGCACCGACGGTCGATTCCGCATGAGGGTCGGTGGGCAGAAATGCAGTCAGTATCATTGAAAGGTCGGCTACCATTGCGGCTGTCGGATTCGATCCAGGCGGTGCCCCTGCAACACGGCACGCCCCAGACCGAACCCGGCGCAGTGTATAGCCTGATCGCCCTGGGCTGCCTCCCCCGGCAGCATGGGCACGCCGGAAACCGGATGCGACGCCCCCTACTTCTGACCCTCACCGTGCTTGGCCTGTTCGTTTCGCCCTGGGCCTCCGCCCAGGACGCGAGATCGCTGGAGCACGGTACGGCGAGCTACTACGCAGACAAGTTCAACGGTCTTCGCACCGCCTCGGGCGAGCGCTACGACCCCGAGGAACACACGGCCGCACATCGCACCCTGCCCTTCGGTTCGCGCGTCAAGGTGACCAACCCGAACACGGGTCGGTCGGTGATCGTGCGCATCAATGACCGGGGCCCCTTCGTGAAAGGCCGTGTGATCGATCTGTCCCGGGCCGCGGCCCGACTGATCGGCCTGAACGGTCTGCTGGCGGTCGTGCTGGGCCCAGCCGACTCGGCCGTCCAGACCGAGAAGCATCGCGCCACCGCCGACACCATCACGCCTGAGCGCGCCCCCATGACCCGCGTGTCCTGGACGCCTGCCGGGGCAGACGGGGCTTGGCCGCTCACTCCGCCGGCGCAAGCCGTCCCGTCCGAGCCGCTCGAACCGTGACCCAGGCGCCCGACGGCGGGATGCCCCCCGGCGCCGATGGCCGTGTCCGCATCTCCAAGCTGCTGGCCGAACGCGGCATCTGCTCGCGCCGCGAGGCCGATCAGTACATCGAACAAGGCCTGGTGCTGCTCGACGGCAAGCCGGTCACCGAGCTGGGCAGTCGTGCCCATCCCAGCCAGACGGTGAGCCTCGCACCGGGCGCCAAGCTGCAACAGTCGCGGCGCATCACCGTGATCCTGAACAAGCCGATCGGCTATGTGTCCCACGCGGATGACGATGGCCAGTATCCGCCAGCAGTGCGGCTGATCACCTCGGATCGACAGTGGACACCCGACCAGACAGCGCACTCGGGTGCCTCGTCCCGTCCACCGACCGATCGCGGCTCGCGTGGTCCGCAGCGCCCGCCGCGCATCGACACCCGCGGCCTGGCCCCCGCGGGGCGGCTGGACATCGACACCACGGGCATGCTGGTCCTGACCCAGGACGGCCGGATTGCGCGGCAACTGATCGTCGACGACTCCCCGGTTGAAAAGGAATACCTGGTGCGTGTGCAGGGACACCTGACACCCGAGCAGATGGCCCTGCTCAATCACGGCCTGTCCCTGGACGGGCGCCCGCTCAAGCCCGCCAAGGTGTCCTGGCAGAACGAGGATCAGTTGCGCTTCGTGCTGCGCGAGGGGCGCAACCGTCAGGTCAGACGAATGTGCGACCTGGTGGGGCTGAAAGTCACCGGCCTCAAGCGCATTCGCATGGGGCGCATTCCGCTGGGCAATTTGCCGGTGGGACGCTGGCGTCTGCTGGGCGAATTCGAGCGCTTCTGAATCGCGAGGCGTGGTGCCTCGCCGCACCCCGGCTTCACGGCTTCAGACGGTGCTGCCCCCATCGATTGCCAACGCTTGGCCTGTCAGGTTGCGCGCCGCATCGCTGGCCAGATAGAGCACCAGGTCGGCCACTTCGCGCGGCTGCAGGATGGCACCGGTCGGCACGCCCGCACTGGCCTGCTCGGCATCGATGCCCAACTCGCCAAACCGCTGGCGGGCCATCTCGGTATCGACCCAGCCCGGGCAGATCGCATTGACCGTGATGCCGCGCGGCGCCAGTGCCAGCGCGAAGGCCTTGACCAGACCAATCACGCCATGCTTTGCCGCGGTATAGGCGATCTGATCGGGCACCCCGCGCAGGCCCAGCACGCTGGCGATGCACACCACGCGCCCTGATCGGTCGCGCAACAGGGGCAGCGCCGCCCGGGTACACCGAAATGTGCCGTTGAGATTGACCTCGACGATCTCGTGCCAGGTCGTGTCGGTCGGGTCATCCAGATGATCGGCTCCGGCCTTGCCGGCGTTGTTGACCAGCAGATCGATCTGCCCGGCCTGCGCGCGAATCGTTTCGAAAGCGGCGCGCACTGAGCCATCGTCGGTCACGTCGCAGGCCAGTCCCCGCAGCTGCGGCAGCGCGGGGACGGCACCCGATCGACTGAGCGCGAACACCTGGTAGCCCGATTGCAGCAGCACCTCGCACAGCGTCCGTCCGATGCCCCGGCTCCCCCCCGTGACCACTGCGATCTTCATCGTCATGTCGCCGTGAACCCGCCATCGACCGGAAAGACCGCGCCGGTGACATAGGACGCTGCATCGGAGGCCAGGAACGCCACCGCCGCTGCGATTTCGTCGGCCTGCGCCATGCGCCCCAGCGGCACGCTGGCCGCATCAAAGCCAGCCTTGGAAGCGGTGGCGATCCGGTTGTTGCGACGATCGAGTTCGCTCATGACCTCGCGCAGCATGGCGGTATCGGTGCTGCCCGGGGCAATGCAGTTGACCCTGATCCGATCCCGCCCCCAGTCGATCGCGGCACTGCGGCTCAGCTGGGCCAGCGCCGCCTTGCTGGCGCCATAGGCCGCACTGGCCGGTTTGCCGACCAATGCCTGGTCGGACGCAATGTTCACGATGGCCCCACCGCCGGCGGCCACCATGTGCGGCACCAGGACCTTCATGAGGAGAAATGGAGCCAGCACATTGACCGCAAAGACCGCCTCCAGCGTCGGCAAGGGCGTCTCGACGACGGTGCCGATGAAGGTCACCCCGGCGCAATTCACCAGGATGCGGGGTGCACCATGCTGGGCTACCAGCGCGGCCACCCGTGATTCGAGCGTGGCCAGGTCGGCGAGATCGAACTCGGGACGATCCAGACCGAGCACGCGACAACCCTGGCGCTCGAGCAGTGCCGCCACCGCGGCACCGATGCCGCCGCGGTGACCCGTGACCACCGCAAGGCGCCCGGCCAGGCCGGGCAGTTGCAGGGCATCAGACATCTGCACCTTTTCTCATTCGCTGCGGCGGATCGATGCCATCAGAACTTGTTCGGCCCCATGTAGCCGAACAGAAAGCCCGCCACCTTGCGCATCTGGATCTCTTCGGACCCCTCGGTGATGCGATAGCGACGGTGATGGCGATAGATGTGCTCGAAGGGCTTGTGACGCGAATAGCCGATGCCGCCATGAACCTGCATGGCGCGATCGGCCGCTTCGCACACCAGGCGATTGGCCCAGTAGTTGCACATCGACACCTTGTCGGAGAGCTTGCGCTCGACCTCGGGGTGCGGCATCTGGTCCATTTCCCAGGCTGTCTTGCGGATCAGCTGGCGCAGCATCTCGCACTGCGTGGCCAACTCGACCAGCGGGAACTGGATGCCCTGATTGCGGGCGAGCTCCTCGCCGAAGGGCTTGCGCTCGCGCGCGTACTTCACGCTCTCGTTGACGCAGAACTGCGCCGCGCCCAGCGAGCTGGCGGCCTGGCGGATGCGGTTTTCGTGCACGAAGGACTGCGCCAGCGGCAGACCCGCGCCCTCGGAGCCAAACATCGCGTCATCGGGCACCCAGACGTTGGTGAAGCTCACCCGCGGATGGTCGGTCGGCATGTTGAAGGTCCACAGGTACTCCTCGATCTTCACCCCTGCGGACTCGGTCGGCACCAGGAAGCAGGTGATGCCCTTTGCATCGCCGGCCTTGCCCGAGGTGCGGGCGAACAGCGCGCAGTGCGTGGCGACATGCATCCCGGTGGTCCACATCTTCTCGCCGTTGATGAGCCAGCCCGACACACCATTGCGCTCCTCGCGCACGGCCTTCGATTCCATGTGGGTCGCGTCCGAGCCGTGATTCGGCTCGGTCAGGCCGAATGTGATGCGGGTCTCGAAGTTCAGCTGCCCCTTGATGAACTTTTCCTTCTGCGCCGGCGAGCCGAAGTCTCGCAGCATCACGATGATCGGGAAGTTGCCCACCACCGAATGCTCGTTTTGCAGGTCATTGAACAGACCCAGGCCCTTTTGCGCGAGATGGTCGCGAATCACGGACATCCAGAGGTTGCCGATGGCCTGCCCGCCATATTCCTTGGGCAGGGACGATCGCCAGAAGCCAGCCTTGTCCGCCAGCTTCTTGCACTGCACCAGCAACTCCTCCCACTCCTTGCGCGGCAGTCCGCCGCCTTCGAAGTCGGTGCGTGCCCATTCCCGGCGATGGTCGAAGAATCGCTCGTTGTCATCCTGCGCTTGCAGCGGGCGAATCTCGCTATCGATGAATCGATCGAGATTACGCAGGAACTCGACGAGCTCTGCGGGCAGATTGAAGTCCATGTCTCACTCCTTGGTGTCGAATGGCTGATCGCGAAACTCAAGCTCGCGGCGATAACTGGCGTAGGTCGGCTGATCGACCGACATCTTGGCGAGCGTGG
>JBILSK010000165.1:0-5321 GCA_044372165.1 Burkholderiaceae bacterium
TCCGCATCGACCCCGGATCCCAGTCTCAAGGTCAGACGCTTGCCTTCGACGTGCTCGCTTTTCATGCAGGTCAGCGTCTCACGGTGTCACAGGATCGCACATGACAAATGTCATGAAACGCGCCTGCGCCGGGCCGCAGACCTGTAGGATTCCGGGATGAATTCCGCTCAACCCCTCCTGCATCCCCCGCTCACCGACGACGAGATCGCCAAGCTTGACGAAGGCCTGTCGCGGATCGATCCCGACGATTCGATGGCGGTCGAAGAACTCGACGGCTATTTCGCCGCCCTGGCCTGCTGTCCCCAGCCGATTCCGCGCGACGAATGGTTGCCGCTAGTGCTGGGTGAATCCCCGCGCGCCCAGACGGCCCTGACCGGTCAGGGCGAGGATGCGCGCCTGCTGGAACTGATCGAACGCCACCGGGTGGCGGTGAGCGCGATGCTCTACGACGGTCAGGGCTTTGCGCCGGTGCTCACCCACGACGAGGAGGGCAAGGCCTGGGGCAATGCCTGGGCGATCGGATTCGTGCGAGGCATGGCGCTGCGGCCCGACGCCTGGGCCGCGCTGGAAGAGGACGACGAGTTCGCCGATGTGCTCGATCCCGTCATGCGTCTGGTGGCCGATGCCGATATCGACGACGGCGAGGACGGCGACGATGAGAGTGAGCCCGACTCCCAGGCCGTCGATCTCGAGGCCAGCTACGAACCGATCGCCGAGGATGAGCGCGAGGCAGTCATCCACGAGATGATGGACGGCGTGCAGGACGTCTACGAGTTCTTCCGCATCGCGCGGGAAAAGGCACTTGCCCCGCCCACGATCCGGCGCGATCAGCCCAAGGTCGGTCGCAACGATCCCTGTTCCTGCGGCAGCGGTCGCAAGTTCAAGAACTGCTGCGGTGCATCCCCGGCAGCCTGAGTCGGCCGGGGACTTCGGCCCGGATTCCCGCTACGCCTGGTTCCGCCTGATGGTGGCGCTGGCGCTGATGACCCTCGGCGCCAGCGGCATGTACGTCATCAGCGTCGCCCTGCCGGCGGTGCAGCAGGAGTTCGGCATCGACCGCTCGGCGGCGTCCACGCCCTACACCCTGCTGATGATCGGCTTCGGCATCGGTGGCGTGGTGATGGGCAAGCTGGCCGACCGCTTCGGCATCGTCGTGCCACTGGCCGTGGGCGCCTGTGGTCTGGGGCTGGGCTTCGTGCTGGCAGGCCTGGCACCGAACCCGATGTCGCTGGCCCTGATCCACGGCGTGCTGATCGGCGCGTTGGGCGCGTCCTCGACCTTCTCGCCACTGGTGGCAGACACCTCCCTGTGGTTCGACAAGCGCCGCGGCCTGGCGGTGGCCGTGTGTGCCAGCGGCAATTATCTGGGCGGTACGCTGTGGCCGCCCATCGTCCAGTATTTCATCGAGTGGCTGGGCTGGCGTCAGACCTTCATCGGCATCGGCGTGTTCTGCGTGGTGACCATGCTTCCGCTCGCCCTGCTGATGCGACGCCGTCCGCCGGTGCTGGCGCTGGGCGTCGGCACGACCGGCGCACCGGGCACCGCAGGGGCACAGTCGACCGCGATCGACCTCGATCGTCCGCTGGGCGTGTCGCCCAATACCTTGCAGACGCTGCTGTTCGTGGCTGGGATCTCCTGCTGCGTGGCCATGGCCATGCCTCAGGTTCACATCGTGGCCTATTGCGTCGACCTGGGCTATGGCGCGGCGCGCGGGGCGCAGATGCTGGCCATCATGCTGGGTTTCGGGATCATCAGTCGTCTGGTGTCAGGGGTGATCTCCGACCGCATTGGCGGGCTGCGCACCCTGCTGCTGGGCTCGGTGCTGCAGGGGGCCGCCCTGCTGCTGTTCCTGCCCTTTGATGGCCTGCTGTCGCTGTACGTGGTGTCGGCGCTGTTCGGTCTGTTCCAGGGCGGCATCATCCCGTCGTATGCCCTGGTCGTGCGCAAGCTGTTCAAGCCGGCCCAGATCGCCGGGCGACTGTCCTGGGTGGTGTCGGCCACGCTGCTGGGCATGGCGTTGGGCGGCTGGTTGTCCGGGGTGATCTACGACCTCACCGGGTCCTATCAGGCGGCCTTCATCAACGGCATCGTCTGGAACCTGGTGAACGGACTCATCGTGGGGACGTTGTTGTGGCGCGTGAAGGCCATCGAGCGCCGACGCGAGGCCGAGACAGGGGTCTTCACGCGACTGGCTTGAGGACTGGCACGCAGTCGAAGGGCCTCAGGCCGCCCATCGCGCACGGTGCAGCGCCGAGGCCGGCGCATCTGCCCGCCCCAGCAGTTGCCGCTTGAGTTCGCGCAGATGCAGGCGCAGGCCCTCGCGGCGGGCAAGCGTCCGATGCACGGGTACCGCAATGCGCTGTTGCCGCAAGCGACGCATCGAGCGCGTGATCGCCTTCAGGTAGGGCGCATAGACCGCAGCGAGCAGTTCTTCGGGCAGCACGTAGCCGTCACCCACCAGTTGCGTGAGCCCCAGGTTCATGCGTCGCAGGCCGTGGAAGTGATAGAACGCCGCCTGCCGATGCGAATACAGGCTCGCGTTCCAGGGCGCGAGCGCGCGGCCCGCATCGCGCATCACATGCACGGCATCGGGAAAGCGCTCGGGCCAGTCGTCCAGGTATTTCTGGTCGCCGAACCGTCCGTCTTCGACGCGTGCAAAGCACCACTCCAGGCAGCGCGCCTCCCACCAGCTGCGCACCGTTTCGCCGCGGGTGCGGTGAAAGCTCATGAACTGCACGCAGAAGCGCCCGCTGGTGGCGGTTTGATCGCATTCGGGTGCATAGGCGTGTTCGGTGATCAGCACGCCCTTGCCGCTGTCATGCAGTTCCTCATGCAGGGCGGCAGGCGACTGCATCAGCCAGAGGTCAGCGTCCACGTAGGTCACCCATTGCACCTGCGGATCGGCCTCGAAGACGAAGCGTGGCGCCCAGGGCGTGAGAGTCCAGCAGTACTCGCCGCGGGTGCGCGTGGGCTTCACGGCCCGCAGCGCCGGGGTCTCGACGTCGGCCAGCCTGAGCAGGCGGACATCGGGCAGCGCCAGCTGTTGCAAGGCCTCGTGCGTGGCCTCGTCCATGCACAGCACCCACAGGGTGTGAGCGCCTGCATGGCGCTGCATCGATTCATGCAGGGCCATGCCTTGCGGCATGAAGGCGATGTCGAAGAGGGTGACGTAGTGATCCATGGCGACCCGATGCATTGCGGCGCTGCGTCGGTTCCTCAGCGATCGCGACGCGCCAGCAGCAGTCCCTGCCAGCGGGCCGGCAGCGGCGTCGGGATCGCGTCCAGCGCATCGAAGGTCTCGATCACCTCGAAGTGCGGCTCGGCCCAGGCGCGGAACTTCGACTCCGAGAAGATCCGGCAGGCATAAGAGGCCGGGTAGATCTCGGGCGGGACATGCTCGACCATGATGTCGTCGTCGTCGCGCGAGCTGAACGGTGTGCGGTCGATGAGCAGATAGCGTGCAGGGCTCGCGACAATCTCATCGAGCATCGCCCAGGGGTGTTCGAAGAAGGGCAGCGAGCCACTGAGCAGGACCACATCGGGCTGCACCGCCGCCACGCAGGCATCGATCCGATCGAAGAAGCGCAGCGGGCCGACCTCGAACTCGCGCTGTCCGACCGCAACGAAGCTTGGTTGCTCGACCACGCCCCAGGCGACATCGCTCAGGCGCGACAGATATCGGCGGTTCTGGAACCAGCTCGAGCCGAGCGAGCCGCCGATGTCCATGACCCGCAGACGGCCGCCTTCACGCGCGGCCACCCACAGCAGCCCGGACAGCATGGGCCAGGCGTACTGGATGGTGTCGAAGAGAAAGGAGTCGCGCTCGTAGACCGCATGGCCGTCGCGAACGGCGCGCGAAGCCGTGAGCACGCGCTCCAGGATGGCAGGATGGTCGTAGCCACGACTGACCTGGACGGCGCTGGCCCAATCTGCAAAGGGGCCGACCAGCTCGAGGCGATCGCCGGGACGAGCGGCAGGCGAGCGGCGTGCGGGCAGCAGCCGGCGCACCGCGGACGCCGCGTTCAGCACCACGCGTTTCATTGGGTCGGGCTCTGGGGGGAAAATTCGATCCCCGAATTTCTCACGTGCGCCGTGCGCAGGGTGTGATCCAGTGCACGATCCTTGAGGGCTCAGCCCGCGTCGATGTCCCGCGCGATCCGCTCGATGAGACCGTTGGTGAATTCCGGCGTGAGCCAGCGCGAGGCCACCACCAGCTCGCGTTCAGGATCGATCCAGGTCACTTGGCCGCCTGCACCGATCATGAAGAGGCTACTGCGGCTGGCGGCCGGATACACCTGCTTCGGGCCGTCGTTGAGCCAGGTGAGCAAGCCGTAGAAGGGGGCGATCGGACAAGGCGTACGCATGCGCCTGACCCACTGTGCCGAGACGATGCGTCGACCCTCACACAGGCCGTCCTGCAGCAGCATCGTGCCGATGCGAATCTGATCGCGCGCCGAGATCGACACCCCGCCGCCCCAGTGCGTGCCACCCGGCACCGAGGGCATGCGTCGCATCTGGCCGCTGCGGGCATCGCGTACATCGATCCAGGCATCGTCATAGCCGACCCACTGCCAGGCCGAGGTGCAGCCCAGCGGTGTCATCACGGCTTCGTCAAGGACCTCCGCGAGCGGCTGTCCGAACAGATGCAGCAAGGCCAGCGACAGCTGGTTGATGCGCACATCGTTGTATTCCCAGAAGGTGCCCGGCGCGCGCAGGGGCCGGGCCTCGCCCTTGCGACCGGTGGCGGGCTCGCCGCCGTAGATCACCGTGCGCCAGCGGTCGACCTGCTCGGGCAGGCCGAAGCAGCTGCCTTCCCATTCGCTGGTCTGCTGCAGCAGCTGCGTCCAGGTGATGGGCGCGTTGTGCGCCGAATCGAAACCGATGTCGGGCAGGCGCGCACGCACCGGTTCATCCGGGTCAGGCATGAGGCCGCGGTCGTGGGCGATGCCTGCCAGGATCGCCAGATAGGTCTTGGCGATGCTGAAGGTGAGGTCGGCCCGGTCGGGCTCGCCCCAGGTGGCCCGCTCCTGGCCGCGGTGCACGATCACGCCGGACGCCGGGCCGCGGGCATGCACCGGGCCGCGCAGCACATTCCAGGGCGGCAGGTCCTGCAAGTGGATGCCCCAGTTGCCGGGATCGGTTGCAGGGTCCCGTGCCCAGGCAATTTCGTGGGTGGTGGCAAAATCGATGGCGTTCTGGAACGGTTTCATGGGTGCGATCCTATCCGATCGTCCCGGCCACTGTTCTGGCCGAATTCGCCTGCCCACACATCACCCACCCGGAGACCCGCATGAACCCCGCCCTTCGCAGCCATACCCTGG
>JBILSK010000166.1:0-5292 GCA_044372165.1 Burkholderiaceae bacterium
GTAGCGGTGGCAGAACCCATGTCGGCAACCTCGGCCACGAGAATCTCGTCGACCGGCGGGGTGGGCCCATGGCGATGCTCCTGCTGGCGCTTGGCGAGCACCCGCAGCACTTCGCGAAAGGTCAGCATCCCGACCAGCTTGCCCCGCTCCATGACCACCAGCGAGCCGATGTCGTGGTCCGCCATGGAGATCACTGCGTCAGACAACTTCGACTGAGGCGTGACCGTGAAGAGCGTGCTGCCCTTGACCTTGAGGATTTCGCCGACCTTCATGTGCGTCCCTGATTGTCTTCGGCCGATGCTATCCTTTTTTCAGACAACGAACCAAGCAAGGCACCCGCGGCATGACCCAACGAGACCCCTACGGCCTGTCCACGCTTGCCCTGCACGCCGGTGCCGCCCCTGACCCGGCCACCGGTGCCCGGGCCACTCCGATCCACCTGACTGCGGCCTACGTCTTCCCCGACTCCGAGCACGCCGCAGCCCTCTTCAACATGGAGAGTTCGGGTCACGTCTACTCGCGCATCAGCAACCCGACGGTCGCGGTGCTCGAGGAACGCATCGCGGCACTCGAGCAGGGCGTGGGAGCAATTGCCACGGCCAGCGGCCAGGCCGCGCTGCACCTCGCCGTCGCCACCCTGGCTGGCGCGGGCTCGCACATCGTGGCCTCGCGTGCGCTGTATGGCGGCTCGCACAACCTGCTGCACTACACGCTGTCGCGCTTCGGCATCGCAACCACCTTCGTCGATCCGCGCGACCTTGCCGCCTGGCGCGCGGCCATCCGGCCGAACACGCGCCTGCTCTACGGCGAGACCCTGGGCAACCCGGGGCTGGACGTGCTGGACATTCCGAACGTGGCCGAGATTGCCCACGCCGCCAAGCTGCCGCTGCTGGTGGACTCCACCTTCACCACGCCCTGGCTGATGCGCCCCTTCGATCTGGGCGCCGATCTGGTCTATCACTCGGCCACCAAGTTCCTGTGCGGTCACGGCACGGTGATCGGCGGCCTGCTGGTCGATTCCGGCCGCTTCGACTGGGTCGACTCCGGCAAGTTTCCGGAGCTCACCGAACCCTACGAGGGCTTTCACGGCATGGTGTTCGCCGAGGAATCGACGGTCGCGCCCTTCCTGCTGCGGGCACGACGCGAAGGCCTGCGCGATTTTGGCGCGACTCTGTCGCCGATGAACGCCTTCCAGATCCTGCAAGGCATCGAGACCCTGCCCCTGCGCATGGCACGCCATGTCGAGAATGCGCGCAAGGTGGTCGAGTTCCTGTCCCGTCACGATCAGGTGGCGCGCATTGGCTGGCCCGAACTCGAGTCGCATCCCGACTACGCACTGGCCAAGCGACTGCTGCCGCGCGGATGCGGCGCGGTTTTCAGCTTCGACCTGAAAGGCGATCGGGCCGCGGGCCGCCGCTTCGTGGAGAACCTGCAGGTCTTCTCGCACCTGGCCAATGTCGGCGATGCAAAATCGCTGGTGATTCATCCTGCCTCGACCACCCATTTCCGCATGGACGCACAGGCCCTCGCCGCAGCCGGCATCGGTGAAGCCACGATGCGGCTGTCGGTCGGCCTGGAAGATGTCGATGACCTGATCGACGACCTCAAGCGCGGCCTGCGTGCGGCGGCCAAGGGCTGATCGCGCGCCCTGCCTGCTGACGATCGACGACCGACTGCCGGGCACCGGTGCCCGACCTGACTGACACCGCGGCGCAGATGCCGCGAGCAAAGAGAGACAGCCCATGCAACTCGAGGTGGATGGCCACGCAGCCTATGCGTACACCGGGGGCAAGCCCTTCGACCCGACGCGCCCCGTGGTCGCGATGGTGCACGGTGCCCAGCACGATCACAGCGTCTGGATCCTGCAGTCGCGCTGGCTGGCCCATCACGGCTACGGCGTGCTGGCCTTCGACCTGCCAGGCCATGGTCGCAGCGCGGGCCCGGCCCTCACCGACATCGGCGCAATGGCCGACTGGGTCGTGCGCGCCGTGCGGGCCGCGGGCGCACACAAGGCGGTGATCGTCGGGCACAGCATGGGGTCCCTGATTGCGCTGGATGCGGCCGGCCGCCACCGGGACGCGGTCGCCGGCATTGCGCTGGTCGGTACCGCCTTCCCGATGAAGGTCTCGGATGTGCTGCTCGATGCCGCCCGCGACGACGAACCCAAGGCCTTCGACATGATCAACGCCTGGTCGCACGCGAAGTTCGTGCACAAGCCAGGCACCCCGGGCCCGGGCTTTTCGGTCTTCGTGCAGAACCTGAGGCTGATGCAACGACAGACACCGGGTGTGTTGCTCAATGACTTTGCGGCCTGCAATGCCTACACGGCTGGGCTGGAACGCGCCAAGGCAGTGACGTGCCCCGCGCTGTTCGTGCTGGGCGCACGCGATGCCATGACGCCACCGCGGGCCGCGCGCGAACTGATTGGCGCAATTCAGGGATCGACCGTCGTGCAGATACCGGGCAGTGGCCACGCGATCATGACCGAGGCGCCGGACGAGACGCGCGAGGCGCTGGCACAGTGGCTGCCGGCAACCCTCGCAGCCTGACGGATGAGTCTGAGGGGTCAGTTACCCGGACGGTCTGCCGCGATCTCGTTCAACGCGGCTTCATGAAGAGTTCAGCAATCGGGACGTCCAGGCGCCCACTGCCTGGGTCACCGGCAGGCCCCGCGGCAACAGACCCACCCACGGCAGGCGTCGAGGGCAGCCTGCGCGCGCCCAGCGCGTGTCGATGCCAGGCGGCCTCGAACACTGGGCGCAAGGTCTTGTTGCCGAGACCCCGGCCAGCCAGCCAGACCTCATCCCAGACACCGGCCCGGTCCGGGCGAGCACCCACCGGCCAGACCCTGACCAGGTAACCCGCCATGGCGAGCGCCCCCGCCACGTGATCTGCCTCACGAGCATCGCCATCAAAGAGCGGCGCAAAGCGGGCACTGGGCACCGGTGTGGGCGCCGCGCTCGCGATGTCGGCCACGATGCTCACCGCGCGTTCGAATTCATCGGCCGGCCGGCGCGCAAAGGGATCACCGAAGGCGACGCCCCAATGGCGCAGATTGGCAGCCAGCAATGCGCCGAGCAGCACGCTCAACCACACCGCGAACAACCAGATCAGAAACACCGGCAAGGCAGCAAACGCGCCATAGACCAGGGTGTAGGTGGGGAACTGCGTGATGTACAGGCTGATGCCCCGGCGCAGCAACTCGAGCAGCACCAGCGTGAGCACCGCACCGGCAAAGGCGTGACGCCACCTCACCCGGTCATTGGGCGCCACGCGGTACAACACGGTGACCACCGCAGCGCTGATCAACCAGGGCAGGATCATGGCCAGTGAATCGGTGACCGTCTTGGCGCCCTTGAGCCTGGAGGCCAGGGACACCTGCAAGCCGATGGCCGCACCGATCAACACCGGACCCACGGTGAGCAAGGTCCAGTAGAAGGCCAGGCGTTGCCACAGCGGGCGCGGTTGCGGCGTGCGCCAGATGTCGTTGAGAGTCCGGTCGATGGTGAGCATCGAACTCAATGCCGTGGCAAAGAAAGCCAGGGTGCCGATCGCCGACAGCTTGTCGACCGAGGCAACGAAGCGATTGATGCTCCGGGTGACCGTGGCGCTGAACGACGGCAGGAACAGGTGCGAAGCGAGGAAGGCTTCGAGGTCGACCCGCATGTTCTCGAAGGCCGGCAGAGCCGTGAGCACGCTCAGGCCAAGGGCGGCCATCGGGACCACCGCAAGCAGGGTCAGCAGCGTGAGGCTGCTTGCGGTCTGGGACAGCCGCAGGTTGCGCGCCTGCCGAATCATCGCGACCAGCAATTCCCGAAGATTGGCGATGAAATCCTGCATGGCGGCCATGATACCTTCGCGCCATGAACCGAACCGAACCGTGGCGTCGCGTGGTGATTGCCTCAGTCGTCGCCCTGATCCTGCTGGGTCTGGCCTGGGAAATGTGGCTGGCGCCGCAGCGTCCGGGGGGCACGCTGCTCGCGCTCAAGGTGCTGCCGCTGCTGGCTGCCTTGCCCGCCTTCATCAAGGGTCGAGTGAAGGCCTATCAGTGGTGGTCGATGCTGATCCTGGTCTACCTGTGCGAAGGCGTGGTGCGGGCCATGAGCGACGCAACTGAACTGGCACGCGGTCTGGGAGCACTCGAGGTCCTGCTGTCGGTGGTCGCCTTTGGCGCGATCGTGGCCTACATTCGCGCGGTGCAGGCGCAGTCGCCTTCGCGCTCGACGTCAGCGAGCCACTGAGGCGTCCTGCGCTTGAGTCGTCCTAGAGCGCTGCATCGCGATCTTCCGCTCCGACTGCAGCACGCTCCCGAGGCGACGATTCGCGCATCGCCTCTTCGACGGCCTCCATGGCTTGCAGGAGCAACTGCGCGCTGGCATCGGCCAGCAGCCGACTGTCACTGAGGGTGCGACGCCAGGCCCGGGCGCCGGCGCAGCCGTGGTACAGCCCCAGCATGTGCCGCACGATGGATCTCAGCGGCACACCTTTTTTTCCTTGCTCGCGCGCATAGTCGGCCATGGCCAGCACCACCTTGCGTCGTTGCGGCGGCGGCGCATCCAGCCCGTAGCAGTCGCGATCCACACCTGCCATCACCCAGGGATCATGGTAGGCCGCGCGACCCAGCATGACGCCATCGAGCCCCTGGCCTGCCTGCAAGGCTTCATCCAGCGTGTTCAGCCCGCCGTTGAGCACGAACACCGCATCGGGAAAGTCACGCTTGAGACGATGAACGATCTCGTAGCGCAGCGGCGGAATTTCACGATTGTCCTTGGGGCTGAGCCCTTCCAGCCAGGCATTGCGGGCATGCACGATGAACACCCGGCAGCCGATTGCGTGCAAGGGCCCCACGAAGTCAGACACGAGTGCGTAGCTCTCCTCGCGTCCCAACCCGATGCGATGCTTGACCGTGACCGGTACCGAGACCACATCCTGCATCGCCTTGATGCAGTCGGCGACCAGGGCCGGTTCGGCCATCAGACAGGCGCCAAACGCACCCCGCTGCACACGCTCGCTGGGGCAGCCGCAATTGAGGTTGATCTCGTCGTAGCCGAACTGCTCGCCGATGCGCGCGGCGCGCGCCAGATCCGCAGGTTCGCTCCCCCCCAGCTGCAACGCGACCGGGTGTTCCTGCGGCGAGAAGCCAAGCAGCCGCTCGAGGTCGCCGTGCAACACCGCGCCGGTGGTGACCATCTCGGTGTAGAGCAGTGCTTGAGCGCTGATCTGCCGATGGAAGAAGCGACAGTGCCTGTCGGTCCAATCCATCATCGGGGCGACGCAAAAGGCCCATGCGTT
>JBILSK010000167.1:0-5255 GCA_044372165.1 Burkholderiaceae bacterium
CTCGGGGCGCGCCACGATCAGCGCGCCGCCGCCGTCGCTCACCACGCAGCAGTCCAGCTTGTGCAGCGGGTCGGAGATCATCTGCGAGTCGAGCACGTCCTGCACACTCACCACGTCACGCAGCATCGCGTGCGGATTGTGCTGGGCGTGGGCTGCGGCCGCGACCTTGACCCAGGCGAGCTGCTCGGAGGTGGTCCCGAACTGGTACATGTGACGCGCTGCAACCAGCGCGTACATGTTGACCGTCACGGGGTTGTAGAGCGACTCCCAGGGCGCATCCGGCACGGTGGGAACGATTGCCCGCGGGGCCACGCCGCTGGAGCCTTCGCTGCGGGGGCGCCCGGCCAGCGTGATCAGGGCCACATTGCATTTGCCTGCGGCAATTGCGGCGGCGGCGTGGGCAACGTGAATGATGTAGGAGGAGCCCCCGGTGTCGGTTGAATCGACGTATCGGACGTTGGTCAGTCCGAGGTAGTCGAGCATGTTGTTGGCCCCCAGGCCCGGCGCATCGCCGGCGCAGAAGTAGCCATCGACATCGGCCATCGTGAGGCCGGCGTCGGCGAGTGCACCGCGGGCACTTTCGGCATGCAGCTGGGCGACGGTCTTGTCGGGTGCCTTACGGGTCGGATGCTCGTAGGCGCCCACGATGCAGGCCTTGCGACGTAGGGTCATCGTAGTCTCGTGTGGGTGGTCAATCGGCCAGTGTGACACTGGAACGCCGAAACGATACCGCCGCTCGGCCGTGAAACCAATTGACGCGGTTCGATTTCCGCGGCAAGTGGGCGGCATCCTGGCCGACCTGGACGCGGTGGACGGAAAAGTCGTGGGATGCTCGTCGTCCTGACCCCACAACCCTTCCCTTGCCGGATCGCCTCATGACTGCCGACGCCCGACCCGCCGTTGTTCACGACTCTGCCCCGCCCTCGCTGCATGTCGAAGGCCGCGTAGCCACCTTGCGTCTGAATCGTCCCGAAGTGGCCAACCGCCTGAACGGCGACGATCTCGCGGTCATCCGCCAGCACCTGCAGGTCGTCAACGACAGCGACGTGCTGGTGCTGCGAGTGCGAAGCAGCGGCCAGTATTTCTGCAGCGGCTACGATATCGGCCGGATCGCACCATCCTCGGGCGGATCAGGGTTCGCGGAGACGGTCGATGCGCTGGAGGACTGTCGTGCGGTCACCCTCGCCGAAATTCAGGGCGGTGTCTTCGGTGGCGGAACCGACCTGGCGCTGGCCTGCGACTTTCGAATCGGCTCGAGCCGATGCGAGATGTTCATGCCCGCCGCCCGTCTGGGCCTGCACTTCTATCAACGCGGGATGGAACGCTATGTGTCGCGTCTGGGCCTGAACACGGCAAAGCGCCTGTTTCTCACCGCTGAACGCATCTCGGCTCCGGAGATGCGGGACTGCGGCTTCCTGACCGAGCTGCTCGAGCCGGATGCGCTCGATGCGCGCCTCGTGCAGCTGACCGAGACCATCAGTGGGCTGGCCCCGCTGGCCGTGTGGGGCATGAAGAAGCACCTGAACCGGATCGGCCGCGGCGTGCTGGACGTGAACGATCTGGCCGCCGACATTGCCGCAGCAGCGCGTTCGGAGGATCTCAAGGAAGGGGCCCTGGCCTGGAAGGAAAAGCGCAAGCCTGCCTTTCGCGGGCGCTGAGCGACCGTTCGGCACCGGGGGCTGTGCAGGAGAAGGGGCCAGCGAATCAAATGGAAGCGTGTGGGCAACAGTGCCCGCTTCTCATTTCGACATGACCGATCTCCGGACAGTTCATGACTGAACGCGTCGCAACGCGGACGCAGGTGCAGTCGCAGTCGCAGTCGCAGTCGGGTGGGGTCGAGCCGAGCGACCGCCATCTGGATCTGCCGCGGGCGGTGTTCCTGACCCCGACGCTGGGACGCACCGGTTCCGAGGTCGCGCTGGTCAATCTCCTGAATGCATTGCCGGCTCGCGCCATTGCCGGCGTCGCCTCGGGTCAAAGCGGTGTGTTGACCCTGGGCCTGCCCCCAGGCGTAAGGGTTGCAAGCCGATCGGCCTGGCAGGCGCCCTTGCCGGGGGCTGCCCTGGGCCTGGCCAATCAGCTGATTGCCGCCGCGTGGCGCGACCCTTGGCGCTTTCTTCATCATGTGCGTCGCAGTTTTGCGGCCGACCTGTGGGTCCTCAACACGCTGGTCATGCCCGAAGTGATTCACTACGCCCGCACCTATCGCATTCCGCTGGTCGTTCAGGTCCATGAACTGGCGCCGCTGCTGATGCACTTGCGTCCGGACGATGTTCAAGCGCTGATCACCTGGCCTCGGCTGCTGGTCGCCGTGTCCGATGCGGTGGCCGACATGCTGCGCAGCCTGGGGCGCAAAGGGGGCATCGAGGTGTGTCCGCCCGCATTCGATCCGGCCGCGCTCGTGCCGGTCACCGCACCTCACGCGGTTCGGGCTCGACTGGGTATTGCGGCAGATGCGTTCATCTGGGGAATGGCTGGAACCGTTGATCCCAACAAGAACCCCGAGCGTTTCATCCGCGTCGCGGCCAGGACCCTGGCGCACCATCCGACTGCGCATTTCCTCTGGCTGCGCGGCGAGCATGTCGCGACCGGCTATGAAACGTACTGCCGAGAGCGCATCCGTGAGCTCGGCCTGGAGGATCGGATCAGCTTTGCGGTCACGGCGCAGGCCGACTATGCCGATTGCGTCAATGCCTGTGATGCCTGGTTCGTGCCGTCGAATCAGGAATCCTATTCCCTGGTCTCGGTCGAGGCGATTCATCTGGGCAAGCCGGTCGTGAGTTGTGCGGTCGGTGGCATCAACGAGGTAGTGCGGCCCGGATGCGGTGTGCTCGTGCCGCCTCATGACGAGGACGCCCTGCTGACGGCGCTGCTCGAGGTCATGGCGGGGCGGGTGCCGTTCGATGCCGTCGCAGCCCGGTCCGTCGTGAAGCGCTGCGAGCCGGTGACGGTTGCTCGCGTCTGGGAGCGTCTGCTGGCGCAGGCGGTCGGGCCGCTGAGCGCGCCCGCGATTCGTTGATCCCGTACCACCCTCCCGCGATCATCACGCCGCAGGTGAGGCTCGCAGTGAAGCAGGCCGTGTCGTCAGGGTCCGGTATCGGAATCGTGCGCCTCGCAAGGGCAGGTATCGTCGTGTTTTCAGGTCCGAGGGGCCGCAGGAGACCGCGATGAGAGCTTTGCTGAGCCGTGTGGTGGGGGGGCCTGACACCCTGACGATCGAGTCTGTCCCTGATCCGATCCCCGCACCGGGCCAGGTCCGTCTGCGGGTCAAGGCCTGTGGCGTGAATTTTCCCGACGGCCTGTTCATCCGCGACCTGTACCAGGTCAAGTGGCCGCGGCCGTTTTCGCCGGGCGGCGAAGTCTGCGGCGTGGTCGATGCGCTCGGCGAAGGCGTGAGCAGCGTGTCGGTTGGCGATCTCGTGGTGGGCCGCTGCGGCATTGGTGGCATGGCCGAATTGCTGGTGTTGGCTGCGCGCAGTTGCATTCGGGTGCCCGCTGGCACGCCGGTCGATACCGCCGCGGGATTTCTGCTCACCTATGCCACCGCGTACCACGGACTGAAGGACCGGGGCGGTGTGCGGCCCGGCGAAACGGTGCTGGTGCTCGGTGCGGCAGGGGGAGTCGGCGCGGCCGCCATTGATGTCGCGCGTGCGCTCGGAGCTCGCGTGGTGGTCGCGGCATCCTCGCAGGAAAAGCTGGATTTCGCGATGCGGCTGGGCGCGGCAGACGGATGTGTCTACCCGGCCGAGATCCCGGACTCCGCCGCTGCCAAGGCGCTGGGCGCGCGTTTCAAGTCGCTGGTCGGTGAGCGAGGGGCTGATCTGATCTTCGATCCGGTGGGTGGCTCCTACAGCGAGCCCGCGCTGCGCGCGATTGCCCGCGGTGGTCGCTATCTCGTGGTGGGTTTCACTGCGGGCATTCCGCGCGTGCCGCTCAACCTGACTTTGCTGAAGAACTGCCAGATCATGGGCGTGGACCTGCGCATGTTCGGCGAAGAGGAGCCCGAACGCAGCGCAGGCAATGCGGCCGAACTGCTGCGCATGCTGGCCGATGGCCGCTTGAGGCCGCCGCCCCCCGAAGTCTTTCCTCTGGAGCGCGCGCATGAAGCGCTTGATCGGCTGAGTTCACGCCAGGCCCAGGGCAAGATGGTGGTGCGGCCATGAGGACCCTGAGCTGATCACCCCAAGCCATCCTGCACCGACCGCCGACGGTCGGCTGCCGGCGGTCACAGTTCTCTGTCTTTGTTAGAAGTAGCCCATGGCTGATCTTCCTTCCACACCATCGTTCTTGCGCCAGGGCGCTCTCATCACCTCGGCGGAGGGCGTGATGGTTCACTCGCATGCCCTGATCGAGTCGCCTCATGTGGGCACCGGAACCCGGGTCTGGGCGTTTGCGCACATCCTGCCCGGTGCCCGGATCGGGGCTGACTGCAATGTCTGCGATGGCGTCTTCATCGAAAACGATGTGGTCGTCGGCGACCGGGTCACGATCAAGTGCGGCGTACAGCTGTGGGACGGCGTGACCCTCGAGGACGATGTGTTCGTCGGGCCCAATGCCACCTTCACGAACGACCGATTCCCACGCAGCCGCGTCCGCTTTGAGCTGCAGCGGACCACCGTGCGGCGAGGGGCTTCGATCGGCGCCAATGCGACGCTGCTGCCTGGCGTGGAGATCGGGTCGGGGGCGATGGTCGGTGCCGGAGCCGTGGTCACGCGGGATGTGCCGCCCAATGCCATCGTGGCCGGCAATCCGGCACGCATCACAGGCTATGTCGACTCACCCCTGTCAGGGGGGCTGGAGGTGGCGGCCCCACCGGGCCGCGCCCTCGCGCAGCGTGAAGCGCTCGCGGCAGGCGGCTGCGCGCTGGTGCGCCTGCCGCAGGTCTTCGACATGCGGGGCGGCTTGAGCTTTGCCGAAATCGATGCCCATCTGCCCTTCGTGCCCAAGCGGTACTTCGTGATCCACGATGTGCCGAACACGCGCGTACGCGGCGAGCATGCGCACAAGACGCTGGACGAATTCCTGGTGTGCCTGCGCGGCTCGTGCAGCGTGCTGATGGACGACGGCCGTGTGCGCACTGAAGTGACCCTCGATTCACCGGCGCTCGGGTTGCACCTTCGACCCATGGTCTGGAGCGTCCAGTACAAGTATTCGGCCGATGCCGTGCTGCTGGTGCTGGCCTCGGAGGTCTACGAGGCGGATGACTACATTCGCAATTACGACGAGTTCCTGAGCGCAGTCGGCGTCCGCTGATG
>JBILSK010000168.1:0-5211 GCA_044372165.1 Burkholderiaceae bacterium
GAGACGGTGCTGATCCTGGTCGACCTGGGTGAAGGCCGCCAGCGCCTGGGCGGCTCGGCCCTGGCGCAGGTCACGCAACAGACTGGCGATGCGGCCCCCGATGTGGCGAACCCGGCGCTGCTGGCAACCTGTTTCACCGTGGTGCAGCAGCTGGCCGCGCAGGGGCGGGTGCTGGCGGTGCATGACCGCTCGGACGGCGGCCTGTTCGCCACGGTCTGCGAAATGGCCTTTGCCGGCCATTGCGGCGTCACGCTGAACCTGGACATGCTGACCATCGATCCTTATTCGGCCGACTGGGGCGATTTCAAGATTCGTCCGGAGCAGGTGGCGGTCCAGCGCAATGAGCTCACGATGAAGGCGCTCTTCAACGAAGAGGCCGGGGTCGTGCTGCAGGTTCGCAAGTCAGACCGTGATGCGGTCCTCGGCGCGCTGCGCGAGGCCGGGCTGTCACGCCATGCCCATGTCATCGGCCGACCCAATGAGCGCGACGATGTCGAGATCTGGCGGGATGCGAAGAAGGTCTGGCACGCGTCGCGGACCCGTTTGCACGCGGCCTGGAGCGAGACCTCCTGGCGCATCGCTGCCCTGCGCGACGATCCGGAGTGCGCCCGGCAGGAGTTCGAGCGCAATGGCTCGGGCGCGCAGCCGGCCCTGTCGGTGCAATTGAGTTTCGATCCAACCCAGGACATCGCCGCCCCCTTCATTGCGACCGGTGCCCGGCCCAGGGTGGCCGTGTTGCGCGAGCAGGGCGTCAACAGCCAGGTCGAGATGGCCGCGGCCTTCGATCGGGCCGGCTTCGAGGCCTTCGATGTTCACATGACCGACCTGATCGAGGGACGTCATGCCTTGTCAGGCTTCGCCGCCCTGGTCGCCTGCGGCGGATTTTCCTACGGCGATGTGCTGGGCGGCGGCTCGGGCTGGGCCAAGACCATCCTGTTCAATGCGCGTCTGGCCGAGCAGTTTGCCACCTTCTTTGCGCGTCCCGACACGCTCACCCTGGGCGTGTGCAATGGTTGCCAGATGCTGTCGCAACTGAAGGCCATCATTCCCGGCGCCGAGCACTGGCCGCGCTTTCGAACCAATCAGTCGGCCCAGTTCGAGGCGCGTTTTGGCACGGTTGAAGTCCTGCCGTCGCCGTCTGTGTTCCTGGATGGCATGGCCGGATCTCGCTTGCCGATCGCGATTGCCCATGGCGAAGGACGGGTCGAGCACGACCGGCCCGAGCACGCCAGGCAGGCGCTCGGTGCGCTGCGTTTCGTGGCCGGTGACGGCTCACCGGCGCAGGCGTACCCGGACAATCCCAATGGCTCACCGGGTGGCCTCACCGGTTACACCACGCCCGATGGCCGCGCGACCATCCTGATGCCGCATCCGGAACGGGTGTTCCGCATGGTGCAATGGTCCTGGCGTCCCGATGAAAGCGCACCTGGCGCACAGCGGGTCTCGGGCGCGGCGGGTGAGTCGCCCTGGATGCGCCTGTGGCGCAACGCCCGGGTCAAGCTGGGCTGAGGGGCGGGGCACCGACGCGTTACGGGTGCTTACAACTTCACCCGATGAACGGTCACCTCCCGGGTCCACGGGAGCGCGCCGGGCGACGTTCAGGATGAGGTGGGCCGACTGATCGGTCCCGACTGCGACCCTGGAGACTTCACCATGAGCACCCGTTCCCGATTTTTTGCTCTGTTTGCACTGAGCACCCTGGCGGTTGGCGCAGCCCCTGTCCAGGCTCATGACGGACAAATTGTCGCCGGCACCCTGTTCGGTGCCGGAGCCGGTGCAGTGCTTGGCGCGGCCTTCGGTGGCCAACAGGGCGCCGTCGTCGGCGGCGTGATTGGGGCGGCGGTAGGTGGCACGGCCGCCGCACACGCGCGCCCGTACTACGGCTACGGCTATCGTGCACCGGTGGCGGTCTATCCGGTGGTCCCTCAGCCGGCTTACCCCGCCTATCCAGCCGCTTACCCCAGCTACCCACAGGCCTATCCGGTGTATCCGGCGGCCGTGGTGAACCCTGACCCAGTCGTCTACGGGGCACCGGTCTATCCCCAGCCCGTCTACTACGCACCACGCGTGGTCTATCCGGCGCACCGGGTCGTGGCCCCGCCGCCGCCCCCGGTTTACGACTACCGCGGAGGGCGAGTGGCCTATTCAGGCCAGGGCTACGGCTACGGTGAACGCCATGGCCGTGGCTACGGCCATGGTTACGGTCACGGTCGCCACGACTGAGGCCAGGCGAGGGTCTGGCCTCGGGGGCGTGCTCGTGGCGCTCGCCCGCGCCGGTTCAGCGATCAGGCTGACGGAATGAAGTCCGGATCGCCCTGGTGCTTGCGCTCGAATTTCAGGAAATCGTAGTAGCCGCATTTGGGCCCGTCCGGATAGGACCGACAGACCCTGGGACGCGCCTCGTAGATCGTGCAGCGTCGCTCATCGGTGTCGAAGAAGCGGCAGATCGACCCGTAGACCTCGTCCTTCTGGTGCTTGAGGATGCGCTCGCCGGGTTCGTACAGCCGAGTGAAGCGGCGTTGCGCAAGCTCGGGGGAGATGCCGTGGTGGCGGGCCAGTCGGGCAATGTCCGCCTCCTTGACCTCGATTCGCGGGTAGCTGCAGCAGTAGCCGGGACACTTCGAGCAGTCGTAGCGAACGGGGGGTGCAGTCTTCTTGGTCATGGCGGGGGTCCGGAAGGGGCGTCAGCTCGTGGCAGTCAGGTCGAGCAGCCAGATCACGAGCGACACGGTGATCACGGCCAGGGCCGTGCCCAGGGCGATGGCCGCACCCAGGGGGCGGGTGTCGGCACCGTAGCGTTCGGACAGGATGAACACATTGCTGGCCGTGGGCAATGACGCCGCGAGGATGCCCACCGCCGCGATCTGCGGATCGACGCCCAGCAGGAACATCATGGCGGCGACCAGCAGCGGGTGGATCAGCAGCTTCAGGCTGACCTGCAGGGGAACGCTCGAGTCCAGGCGGATGCGGCGGTCGCCCAGCGAGGCGCCGATGGCAAAGAGTGCGGCCGGCCCGGCGGCCGATCCGAGCAGCTTCACGAAAGTGTCCAGCGGACCCGACAGCGACCAGCCGCCCAGGGCGAAAGCCAGCCCGGCAAAGATGGCCAGCAGCAGCGGCGTGCGCAGCAGTCCGGTCAGGGCGTCCTTCAGGCGCAGCAGCGTGGCCGAACGGTCAGTGCCGGCGTTGGCGCGGGCAAATTCGAACATCACGATGCACACCACGATCACCACCAGGATTTCGACCAGCAGCGCCATGACCATGCCTGGGAGGCGAGTGCTGTCGCCGAGCTGGGCCGCCAGGGGCAGACCGAGGTAGCCCACGTTGCCGTGGGTCGCTGAGAAGCCGAAGGCGATGTGCTGCGTGGGTTGGCCGGGCGCGCTGTGCCGCCCCAGCCAGCGGGCGATCCCGATCATCAGCAAGGCCGACAGCAGGTAGGCGATCAGGAAGCGCGGTTCGGCGATCCGGGCGATCGGCTGCGACGACACCGCACGAAACATCATCGCCGGCAGCGCGAACAGAAAGACGAAGATGTTGATGCCGCGGGCACCTTCGGGGCTGAGCCAGCGCTGGCGAGCTGCGACCCATCCGCACAGGATCAGCGCGAAGACAGGCAAGGTGACGTGCAGGACGGTGAGCATGTGCCGCGGGGCAGGAAAACCCGTCAGTCTAGTGTCCCGAGGGCGAGTGGCCAAACGGGTTGCCGCCGGGATCGCCGTGGCGCAGGCTGCGGCGCAGGAAGCGATCAGTCGATATCGCCTGGATCAATCGATGATCGATCGGGGCCGGCTCGGCTTCCAGTCGTGAAGCCAGCACCTCGGCGGCCAGGATGGACCACAGCAGCCCGCGCCCGCCCAGAGCACCGACCATCCACAGGCCGTCGAGCATCGGAATGGGCAGACGATCGTTGCGCTGCAATGCGCCGCGGTCTCGCTGCACCACGACCCGATCGGGAATGCCCCCCACCAGCGGCAGGTGGTCGCGAACCGACAGTCGCTGCCCGGGGGCGAGCGCGCTCAGGAGTGGGGTCGGGTGCGGGTCTGCGCCGGCCGCCGGTGTGCCCAGATGGGCCAGGTGGCGCGTCCAGGCCCGCTCGGCCAGGGTGTGTGGGGCTGCACCGCCCGTGATCGGCTCGTCCGCGTCGGCCGGGCCCAGCAGCAGCGTGTGTGCATCGACCGGCACCGCATGACCGGTGCCGCCCACGATGCAGCGTGGCACCGCTCGGGGGGGCAGGCGAGCCAGAGTGACCCGACCGCGCCGGATCTGCCACGCGCTTGCACCGAAGGCTGAGGCCAGTGACCCGCTCGAGGGGTCTGTTCCTGCCGCGTCCGACGCCGGGTCCTCGATCTGCAGATCCAGTGCCGCGGCCCCGGCAGCAATGATCACCTGGGGGGCCTGGGCGAGCACATGCCCGCGGGCGTCGCAGACTGTCCAACCGTCGGGGCCGCGAACCAGGCGGTGTGCCTGCCCGTGCAGGACGGTGATGCCCGGGAGGCTCCAGCCCGCGATCAACTCGGCGGGATCGGCGTGCGCGGCCACCGGCATCCACAGGCCGCCCCGAGCGAGCGCCACACCGGCGTGCTCGGACGCAGCGTGCGCATCGACCGCCTGAACCCAGTCGCGCGGCCAGTGATGCACGGCGGCTGCGGCGAGGTCGGGGGCGCACAGCTGGATGCGCCCGGTGCGGCGCAGGGCGGCGTGAGCCCAGGGTCCGAGGGACAGGGACAGGGCCGCCCGGGTCAGCCGCGACATGGGCGCATCGTCCGGCGTGAAGGCCGGATGCTGGGCGAGCACCGGCTGGAAGGATCCGGCCTGCGCGTGGCCTGCCGCGGGCACGCCAGCAGCGTGCACCGGGTCGGCCGCCGCGAAGGCGTCCAGTCGGATGACCTGCCAGTCGCGCTGTGCCAGGGCATGGGCGCAGGCGGCGCCAGCCAGACCGGCACCGATCACGATCGCCTCTCGGCGCGATGGCCGCGGTGGCGTGACGCTCGTGCGATGGCCTCGCGTGCGCTGGGCGCGCAGCCCGCTGCCGGTCGCGCCCCTCGCCCGGGTGGCGGGGAGCGCGAAGACCGACAGTCCGCAGGCCTGCAGCGCTGCGCCGAGTGCGGCGTCGTTCGAATCGCTTCCCGCCCAGCCCTCAGTGGCCAGTCGCAAGGAGGCCTCGCGCAGCAAGGCGGTTGGCAGCGGCGCCGCGTGGCCGGGAACGAAGAGAGC
>JBILSK010000169.1:0-5197 GCA_044372165.1 Burkholderiaceae bacterium
GGGGGCTCGTTCATCTGACCGAACACCATGGCGACCTTGTCGAGCACGTTCGACTCTTCCATCTCGTGGTAGAAGTCGTTGCCCTCACGGGTGCGCTCGCCCACGCCGGCAAACACCGAGTAGCCCGAGTACTGCTTCGCGATGTTGTTGATCAGCTCCATCATGTTCACGGTCTTGCCGACACCGGCACCGCCGAACAGGCCGATCTTGCCGCCCTTGGCGAACGGGCAGACCAGGTCGATCACCTTGATGCCCGTGGGCAGCAGTTCGACCGAGGGAGACAGGTCGGCGAACTTCGGCGCCGGCTGGTGAATGGCGCGACGCTCTTCGGTGGCGATCGGGCCGGCTTCGTCGATCGGGCGACCGAGCACGTCCATGATGCGGCCCAGGGTGGCTTCACCCACCGGCACGGAAATCGCCTTGCCGGTGTTGCTCACGGGCATGCCGCGACGCAGACCGTCGGACGAACCCAGTGCAATCGTGCGGACCACGCCGTCGCCGAGCTGCTGCTGCACCTCGAAGGTCAGGCCCTGCTCGGCCAGGCTGTCGCCGGCGTCCTGCAGCACCAGTGCGTCATAGACCCGCGGTATCGAATCCCCCGGGAACTGGATGTCGACCACCGCGCCGATGCACTGAACGATCTGGCCTTGTTGCATGTCGGGACCTCGTTGATTCTCTTGAATGATTGAGTTCTGTATCAGACCGCCGCAGCGCCGCTGACGATCTCGCTGAGTTCCTTGGTGATGGCTGCCTGGCGTGCCTTGTTGTAGGACAGCTGCAGGTCACCAATCACCTTCTTGGCGTTGTCGGAGGCGGACTTCATCGCCACCATCCGGGCCGATTGCTCGGACGCCATGTTTTCCGCCACCGCCTGGTAGATCAGCGCCTCGACGTAGCGCACCAGCAGCTCATCGAGCACCGACTGCGCGTCCGGTTCGTAGAGGTAGTCCCACGAGTATTCCCGCGAGGTCTCTTCGAGTCGCGAGGGATCGAGCGGCAGCAGCTGTTCGATCACCGGTTCCTGCTTCATCGTGTTGATGAAGCGGTTGTAGGCGAGGTAGACCGCATCGATTTCGCCGTTCGAGTAGGCATCGAGCTGAACCTTCAGCGGCCCGATGAGCCGCTCGAGGTGCGGCGTGTCGCCGAGCTGGGTCAGCTGCGACACCACCTTGGCATTGATCCGCTGCATGAAGCCCAGACCCTTGTTGCCGATGGCGGTGACCTGCAGCTTGACGCCCTGCGTATCGAACTCCTTCATGCGCTGGGTGACCATGCGCAGGACGTTCGTGTTCAGGCCGCCGCACAGGCCCTTGTCGGTCGTCACCAGGATCACGCCGGCCGCGCGCATCGTCTCGCGCTTCACGAGGAAGGGATGACGGTACTCGGGGTTGGCGTGAGCCAGGTGAGCTGTGATGTTGCGCAGCTTGTCGCCGAAGGGACGGGCGTGACGCATCCGGTCCTGCGCCTTGCGCATCTTGGATGCGGCGACCATTTCCATCGCCTTGGTGATCTTGCGCGTGTTTTGCACGCTCTTGATCTTGTTGCGGATCTCTCTTGAGCCAGCCATGGCAGCCCTTGTCCTCGAAGCTCAGTCGTTTGCGATCGGGCCGGTCAGTACGCGCCGGTCTTCTTGAAGGCTTCGATCACGCCGATCAGAGCCTTCTCGTCGTCAGCGGACATGTCCTTCGTCGACTCGATGCGCTCGACCCAGGCAGCGTGCTGGCTCTTCATGTGATCCAGCAGGGCCGACTCGAAGCTCAGCACCTTCTCGACTTCGACATCGTCGAGATAACCCCGGGTGACCGCGAACAGCGACACCGCCAGCTGCCACACCTGCAGCGGCTGGTACTGCGGCTGCTTCAGGATTTCGACCGTGCGACGGCCGCGCTCGAGCTGACGGCGCGTGGAGTCATCGAGGTCGGAGGCGAACTGCGCGAACGCAGCCAGCTCGCGATACTGAGCGAGGTCGGTACGAATACCGCCCGACAGCTTCTTGATGACCTTGGTCTGGGCCGCGCCACCGACTCGCGACACCGAGATACCCGCGTTGATGGCGGGACGGATGCCGGAGTTGAAGAGGTCGGTTTCCAGGAAGATCTGACCGTCGGTGATCGAGATCACGTTGGTCGGCACGAAGGCGGAGACGTCGCCGGCCTGGGTTTCGATGATGGGCAGCGCGGTCAGCGAACCGGTCTTGCCCTTCACTTCACCCTTGGTGAACTTCTCGACGTACTCCTCGTTCACGCGAGCGGCACGCTCGAGCAGACGCGAGTGGAGATAGAACACGTCGCCGGGGTAGGCTTCGCGGCCCGGCGGACGGCGCAGCAGCAGCGAAACCTGGCGGTAGGCCACGGCCTGCTTGGACAGGTCGTCATAGACGATCAGCGCGTCTTCACCACGGTCGCGGAAGTATTCACCCATCGTGCAGCCCGAGTAGGCGGCGATGTACTGCATCGCGGCCGATTCGGAGGCGGTCGAGGCGACCACGATGGTGTAGGCCAGCGCGCCGGTTTCCTCGAGCTTGCGCACCACGTTGGCCACCGTCGAGGCCTTCTGGCCGATGGCGACGTACACGCAGAAGACGCCCTTGCCCTTCTGGTTGATGATGGTGTCGACTGCCACCGCGGTCTTGCCGGTCTGGCGGTCACCAATGATCAGCTCGCGCTGGCCGCGGCCGATCGGGACCATGGAGTCGATCGCCTTCAGGCCGGTCTGCACCGGCTGCGACACCGATTTCCGTGCGATCACGCCCGGTGCGACTTTCTCGATGATGTCGTTCAGCTTGGCGTTGATCGGGCCCTTGCCGTCGATCGGCTCGCCCAGCGAGTTGACCACGCGGCCGAGCAATTCGGGGCCGACCGGCACCGACAGGATCTTGCCGGTGGCCTTGACGGTCTGGCCTTCGGAGATGTGCTCGTATTCACCCAGCACCACGGCGCCGACCGAGTCACGCTCGAGGTTGAGCGCCAGGCCGAAGGTGTTGCCCTCGAATTCGATCATCTCGCCCTGCATCACGCCGGACAGGCCGTGAATGCGGCAGATGCCGTCCGTCACCGAGACGACGGTACCCTGGTTGCGAGCGTCGGCGGCAACGTTCAGGTTCTGGATCTTCGACTTCAGCAGTTCGCTGATTTCGGCCGGATTGAGCTGCATGCGTTTCTCTCCTGATTCTTTGGCGCGCTTACTTCAGCAGCGCTTCAGCGAGCTGGGCGAGCTTGCCACGCACCGACGTGTCGAGAACCTCGTCACCGATGCGAATGGAAATGCCACCGATCAGGTCGGGCTCGACGCTGACGGAGACCTTGACCTTCCGGCCGTACTTGGCCTCGAGCGTGGCGACCACATCGGCCACCTGCTCCTGGGACAGCGGATACGCCGAGTCGACCCGTGCATCGAGCACGCCTTCGGAGCCGTTCTTCAGGCTCTCGAAGTGCTCGACGATCTCGGGCAGCACCGACAGCCGCTCGTTCGACGCAAGCAGCCGCACGAAGTTGCGCTGCTGCTCGGACAGGCTGCCCGCAACGTCGGCCACGAGCGATCCAACCTGCTCGTCGCTGACCTTGGGGTTGCCGATCAGGGCTCGCGCCGCGTCGTTCTGTGCAACCGCCGACAGCCGGCTCAGGGCATCGGACCACTGAGGCAGGGAGCCGGTTTCGAGCGCCAGCTTGAAGGCCGCCTCGGCGTAGGGCCGGGCAAGGGTGAGCGATTCGGCCATGACGTGTTCTGTCCTAGCGCAGCTCGGCCTTCAGGCCGGAGAGCAGATCGGCATGACGGGAAGCGTCGATTTCGCGGCGCAGGATCTTCTCTGCACCGGACACGGCCAGGGCGGCCACCTGCTCGCGCAGTTGGTCCTTGGCACGCTGGGCGGCCAGAGCAGCCTCGGCTTCCGCGGCCTTGCGAGCCTCGGAGACGATGCGTGCGGCTTCGGCACGGGCTTCCTCGAGCGCCAGGGCAGCCTGCTTCTCACCCGAGGCGCGAACCTCGGCTGCGCTGGCACGCGCCTGCTTGATCTCGGCTTCGACGCGCTTTTCAGCCGCGGCGAGATCCGATTTGGCCTTGTCCGCCGCAGCCAGGCCGTCGGCGATGCGCTTGCTGCGCTCGTCGAGTGCCTTGACGATCGGCGGCCACACGAACTTGGCCGTAAACCACCAGAGGGCCAGGAAAACGGCCATCTGGACGAAGAGCGTCGCGTTGATGTTCACGACTGGTTACCTCCGAAGTGAGCCGGGAGCGGATGTCCCGGGACAGGACGATTCAAAGAATGAAGTCCTGGATCACTTGAAGGGGTTGGCGAACGCGAACATCATCGCGATACCGACACCGATCAGGAATGCGGCGTCGATCAGACCGGCCAGCAGGAACATCTTGGTCTGCAGCTTGTCCATCAGCTCAGGCTGGCGGGCAGCGGCTTCAAGGTACTTGCCGCCCATCATGGCGATACCGATACAGGCGCCCAGGGCACCGAGGCCGATGATCATGCCGGCGGCGATCGCGACGAGTGCAACGTTGGTCATGACGACTCCTTTTGTTTGCAGAGAGAGTGTGGTGAAACGGGTTGGATAAGAAGGTGACGCTGATCTTCGGGTTCGAAGCGGGGCTCAGTGATGATCGTGCGCCTGGCCGAGATAGACCAGCGTGAGCATCATGAAGATGAACGCCTGCAGCACGACGATCAGGATGTGAAAGATCGCCCAGCCGAGGCCGGTGAGGAAGTGCAGACCGAAGCCCCACCAGGTTGCCGTCGCGCCCAGCAGCGCAATCAGCATGAACACGAGTTCGCCGGCAAACATGTTGCCGAACAGTCGCATGCCCAGCGAGACGGTCTTGGCCGCGTACTCGATGAGCTGCAGGATGAAGTTCAGCGGGGCCAGCAGGATGCCGCTGCCAAACGGTGCCGACACCAGCTCATGGGCAAAGCCGCCCGCGCCCTTGGCCTTGATGCCGTAGTAGATCGAGGCGCCCAGCACGACCAGCGACATGGCCAGCGTGGCGTTCAGGTCGGCGGTCGGGACCACGCGCATGTACGCGTGGTGCGGATCTCGGCCGGTTGCGCCGTAGAACATTTCCCATGCCTTGGGGATCAGGTCCAGCGGGATCAGGTCCATGAGGTTCATGAAGAAGATCCAGACGAAGGAGACCAGCGCGAGCGGCGCGATATAGGTCAGGTCGCCCTTGACGATGGAGCGCGCCTGCTCGT
>JBILSK010000170.1:0-5192 GCA_044372165.1 Burkholderiaceae bacterium
CCGCGTGGGAGATGGACGACGCTGTGGTGCGTCGAATCGACACCGGTACCCTGAGCGCAGCCTTCATCGCTCGAAGCACGGGGCAGGACTGGTTCCTGAAAACCCATCTGGCAGACAGCGGACGCAAGACGCTCGCGAAGGAGGCCGCGCTGCTGGCGCACCTCTACGCCGACACCCTGAGCGCGCACAGCCAGGCATTCGGAGAGGGCGAAGGCGCGCGGGTCTGGCTGAAGATGCACGCCCTGCGTGAGCTTGACGCCGCGACCACGCCCACCGAGATACTGCGCCTGACGGCAGGCATGCATCTGCCACTGAAGGCCGCATCAAAGGCTGTCACCGTCGCGGAGAACGACACGCTCGAGCATCTGGCGGCGCTGGCCTGGTCTGCGCTGGACGAACTTGCGCGCCGTGAACTGCTGAGCGTCGAGACTCGGCGTTCTGTCGTGCGGCACCTGCGCCTCGTGCAGGACCGGATCGGATCGCATGAACCTGTGCTGTGCCATGGCGATCTGGGGCCGAAGAACCTGATGACCGATGGTCATCAGCTGTTCGCGATCGACTGGGAGGATGCCTTCGTCGGGGTGCAAGGCTACGACTATCTGTTCTGGCTCACGTTCTTCACCAATCGACGCCATCTCACGGCCGAAGCGCTGGGCGTAACCGGCCTGGGTCGCGAACTGGAACAAGCCTTGCTGGTGATGATCCTGCTGCTCAAGTCCGAGTTGTCCCGTCGGGATGGCAGCCATGCAGGCCATGCGCTGAGTTTCGATCAACGCATCGGCGAAGTGCTGGTCCTGATGTGACGCGGTCCGCCGACATGAGCTCCCACCCTGTGCCCTCGGCGCTGCCGATCGACGCGGACCTGCACCATGTCGTTCAGGGCGTGGGCGCGGGCTGGGATCAGCTCAGGAACAGCGCGATCTTCGTGACCGGTGGCACCGGCATCGTTGGCAAGTGGCTGCTGGCCACTGTGTTGAGGGCCAACCGTGAGCGGGGACTGAACCTGAGGGTCGATGTTCTCAGTCGACATCCTGCGCGCTTTGCCGCCCAGCATCCGGAGCTCGCCTGCGATCCCTGCCTGAGGCTGATCGCCGGCGACGTGCGCACGGCCGAGCTGCCTGACACGGCCCGCTATTCACACCTGATTCATGCGGCGACCGATGTGGTGGACGCACCCTCGCCCCACGCGGTGTTCGACACCTGCGTGCAGGGCACGCGCACCATCCTGGACGCTGCGAACCGGTGGGGCGTTCAACGATTGCTGCTGCTGAGTTCCGGCGCGGTCTATGGCAAGACGCCTCCAGGGCTGCTGGACATTCCCGAGACCTTTCATGGTTCGGTGGACAGCCTCTCGCCGGCCTCGGCCTATGCGGAAGGCAAGCGGGTCTCGGAGCTCTTGTGCGCCTTCGAACAGGCGCGCGGGCGCATGGCCATTCCGGTGGCGCGCTGCTTCGCGATGGTCGGCCCCTGGCTGCCGCTGGACCGTCACTTCGCGATCGGCAATTTCATTGGTGCTGCGCTCAGGAACGAGCCGGTCATCGTCAGGGGCGATGGCACGCCCATCCGCAGCTACCTCTATCTGGCCGATGTCGCGCTGCAGCTGTGGCGGCTGTTGTTCGACGGGCGAGGCGGGGTGGCCTGCAATGTGGGCGGCACCGAGGCGCTGAGCATCGAAGCGCTGGCGCGGCGCGTGATCCGCGTGCTGGGCGTCGATGTACCGATTCGAATCGAGAACCACGCCTTGCGCGAGGCCCATGCCGATCGCTATTGCCCGGACACCCGACGCATCCGAGGCGATCTGGATCTCGCCGACGTGATCCCTCTGGACCAGGCCATCGCTCGCACTGCGGCGTGGCATCGCTCGCTCCAACCCCATGCTGCCCGGACACCGCCTGCATGACTCGACCCGCCCACCCGACACGATCCCTGGCCACGCGCATGCGCATGCACAGTGTGCGCATGGTGCACGCCGCGCAAGCCTCGCACATCGGCAGTGCCTTGTCGGCCAGCGACATCATTGCCGTGCTGTTCGGCTCGGTCATGCGCCTGAATCCGCAGCACGCCCGCTGGGACGAACGTGATCGCTTCATCCTCAGCAAGGGGCACGCCTGCGTGGCGCTCTATTCGGTGCTGGCCGAACTGGGGTACTTCGATCCCGCCGCGCTGCAGACCTACGGGGCCGACTTCTCCGACTTCATGACCCATGTCAGCCACAAGGTGCCGGGCGTGGAGTTCTCCACCGGTTCATTGGGGCATGGTCTGCCGTTTGGTGCAGGCAAGGCGCTGGCCGCGAAAAAGCGCGGTCAATCGTGGCGAACCTTCGTGCTGCTCGGTGACGGCGAGGTCGCCGAGGGCAGCAACTGGGAGGCGGCACTCTTTGCCGCCCATCATCGCCTGGACAATCTCGTGGCAATCATCGACTGCAACGCGCTGCAGAGTCTGACGACGGTGGCCGAGACACTGGCGATCGAACCCCTTGCGAAGAAGTTCGAGGCGTTTGGCTGGAGCGCGCGCGAGCTCGATGGCCACGACCACGAAGCACTGCAATCAGCCCTGGCCGGCCCCCCCTGGGAACCGGGCAAGCCGTCTGTGCTGATTGCGCGCACCGTGAAGGGCAAGGGCGTGAGCTACATGGAGCATTCAGTGGCCTGGCATTACCGCTCGCCGACGCAGGCCCTGCTGGAGCAGGCACTCGAGGAGCTGGCAGCCCATGCGTAATGCGTTCATCCAGGAGCTGGTGGCGCTGGCGCGCGTCGATCCGGACATCGTCCTCATGGTGGGCGATCTGGGTTATTCGGTGATCGAGCCCTTTGTCGACGAATTTCCGGACCGCTTCATCAATGCTGGCGTGGCGGAACAGAACATGATGGGCCTGGCCGCCGGCATGGCCTCCGAGGGTTGCCATGTCTTTGCCTACTCGATCGCGAATTTTCCGACCTTCCGGTGCGCCGAGCAGATCCGCAACGACGTGGCCTACCAGAACCTGCCGGTGACCGTGGTCTCGGTGGGCGGCGGGCTGTCCTACGGATCACTGGGCTACTCGCACCACGCGGTGCAGGACTATGCCCTCATCCGGTCGTTTCCCGGCATGTTGATCGCTGCACCGGGCGATCCCATGGAAACACGCGCCTGCATGCAGTATCTGGCGGCGAATCCCCAGCCGTCCTACCTGCGCCTGGGCAAGGCGGGCGAGCCAAGCTTTCATGAGCGCCTTCCTGACATCGCTGCCGGACAGTGGGTTCGGGTGAGGGGCAGGCCGGATGCACGCAAGGCGCTGTTGTGCACCGGCGCCACGCTCCAGCTGGCCCATGCGGTGGTCGATGCTCTGGGCGGCGAGGATGTATGCATCCGTTCGCTGCCGCTGTGGGGCATGGGCGTCAAGGCGGCCCAGGCGGCGCAGGTCGCAGCCTACGACCGAGTCCTCACCCTCGAGGATCACCTTGTGGACGGCGGCTTCGGGTCCTGGCTCATGGAGTCGATGGGACGGGACCTGGCCCTGCGTCAACGCATCGATGTGGCGGCACTCGACCCGATCGTCTGCGGCGCAGTCGGCGCGCAGGCGACACTCAACCGCCTGGGTGGTCTGGACGTCGAGGGCCTCGCGCAACGCTTGCGCTGAATCCCTCAGCGGCGCCCTGCGGCTCGGCTAAACTGAATGCACCCAAGCTCTGCCGCAAGCCTGCCGCGATGAACCCCTATCCCCGCGATCTGGTCGGTCATGGCCGCCACCCCCCTCATCCTCGCTGGCCGAACGAGGCGCGAATTGCCCTCCAGTTCGTCCTGAATTACGAAGAGGGCGGCGAGAACAGCGTGCTGCACGGGGATCCTGGCTCCGAGCAGTTCCTGTCGGAGATCATCGGTGCTGCGAGCTATCCGGATCGACACCTGTCCATGGAGTCCCTCTACGAATACGGCTCCAGGGTCGGCGTGTGGCGAATTCTGCGTGAATTCGAGCGCCGTGGCCTGCCCCTGACCGTGTTCGGTGTGGCGATGGCGCTGGAGCGACATCCCGAGCTCGCCCGCTTTCTGGTGAGTCAAGGGCATGAGATCGCTTGTCACGGCTTGCGCTGGATTCACTACCAGTCGATCGATGAAGCCACCGAGCGCGAGCACTTGCAGCGTGCCATGCAGATCATCGAGCAGCTCACCGGCGAGCGGCCGCTGGGGTGGTACACCGGCCGTGACAGCCCCAATACGCGTCGACTGGTGGTTGATCACGGCGGCTTCCTTTACGACTCTGACTACTATGGCGATGAGCTGCCGTTCTGGACTCGCGTGCAGCGTACCGATGGCAGTTCAGTTGATCATCTGGTTGTGCCTTACACGCTCGACACCAATGACATGCGGTTTGCGACGCCCCAGGGTTTCAACACCGGGGATCATTTCCTTCAGTACCTGAAGGACAGTTTCGACGTGTTGTACGCCGAAGGTGAGCACGCACCGAAGATGATGTCGGTCGGCATGCATTGCCGATTGCTGGGCCGGCCTGGTCGGTTCAAGGCGCTTCAGCAGTTCCTGGACCATGTCGCGAAGCATGATCGGGTCTGGATCTGTCGCAGGGTGGATATCGCCCGACACTGGATCGCCCATCATCCGGCCGAGGCTCGATGAGCCGGCGCGGCCCAGGCACCCTCTCATGAAATTCGGTTCATCCATCCTCGCTCGCGCCGACGAACTGGCGCACATCACGTCAGACGCTTCGGGTATCACTCGCACGTATCTGACGCCGGAGCATCGCCAGGCGGGAGAGCGAATCGCGGGCTGGATGCGTGATGCAGGCATGGCGGTGCACTGGGATGCGCTTGGGAACGTCGTGGGACGCTACGACGGCCTGTCGGAAGATGCTCCGGTGGTGATGACCGGATCGCACATGGACAGTGTTCGCAATGCGGGCCGCTATGACGGCGTGTTCGGCATTCTGTCGGCGATTGCTTGCGTGGCCGATCTGAACGCGCATGCCAGGCGTCTGCCTGTGGCCATCGAGGTGGTCGCATTCGGTGACGAGGAGGGTGTCCGGTTTGGTGTGACCCTGATCGGCAGCAAGGCCATGGCCGGCCAGTTCGATCCTGCCTGGCTCGAACGAAGGGACGCTCAGGGCGTCACCCTGGAACAGGCATTGCGACAGTTCGGCGCCAATCCTGATGCCCTGGAAAGTGTCGATCGGCGCGGCGCCCGGGTGATTGCCTTCATCG
>JBILSK010000171.1:0-5189 GCA_044372165.1 Burkholderiaceae bacterium
ATTGTTGATCAGGCAGCTCACCGGCCCGAGCGCGGCGGTCAGGGTCGGCAGCAGGGCCAGGACCTCGTCTTCGCGACTGAGGTCGGCGGGCAGGGCGATGGCGCGGCGACCGAGCGCCTCGATGTCGGCCACGGTGGCCTGTGCCTCGGCACGTGAGCTGCCGTAGTGCACGCCGATGTCCCATCCTGCGCGGGCCAGCGCGAGCGCGATGTCGCGCCCCAGGCGCTTGGCGGCACCGGTCACCAGGGCGACCCGCGGGCGGTGCGCATCGGTGCGAGGCCGCTCGGACACAGCTGGCAGCGGCGCGGAGCGAGGCTCGTTCGGGTCGGAGTGGGGAGGGGAGCTCATGGCGTCGAAGTGTACCTGCGCGTGCCGGTCAGCCGGATTCGGGCACAATCCATCGCCATGTCTTCGCCCCCCTTTGCCGATGCCGACAGCGTGAGTCGTGAGCTGTCACGACGCCTGGCTGCAGACATCGACGCGGCCGGCGGGTGCATCGGCTTTGATGCCTGGATGCAGCGCGCGCTCTACGAACCCGGTCTGGGGTACTACAGCGGACCCCTGCGCAAGTTCGGTGCCGAGGGCGATTTCGTCACTGCTCCCGAAATGTCGCCGCTCTTTGGACACTGTGTGGCGGGGCAAATCGCCCAGTGGTTCGAGCACTGCGATGCCACGGTGATCGAATTCGGTGCCGGCTCGGGCCGTTTGGCCGCTAGTGTGCTGGCCGGGCTGGAGGCACTCGGTCGGCCCGTGCACCGCTATCTGATCGTCGATCTGTCCGCCGATTTGCGGGCCCGCCAGCGCGAGACGCTGCAGGCGCAGGTGCCCCATCTGCTGGAGCGCGTCGAATGGCTCGACGCGTTGCCCGAGCGCATCGATGGGGTGGTGCTGGGCAATGAGCTGCTCGATGCAATGCCGGTGCGGGTCTTCGAGGTCCGCCGCGAGCCCGGGCGGACCGAGCTGCTCGAGCAGGGCGTGGGCCTGACGGGTCAGGCGGCCCCCTCATCCGAGCCGGCCTTTGCCTGGCAGGCCAGAGGGGCCGATGCCGAACTGCGGGCCGCGGTGCAGCCTCTGATGCCCTGGTTCGATGGGGTGGCGGTCTATCGGTCCGAAGTGGGCCTGCAGGGTCAGGCCTGGGTGCGCACGGTGGGTGCGAGGCTTGTGCGCGGTGCCGTGCTGCTGCTGGATTATGGATTTCCTGCCCACGAGTACTACCACCCCCATCGCAGCGAGGGCACGCTGATGGCGCATCGACGTCATCGTGCCCACCCGGATGTGCTGGCCGCGCCGGGGTTGCAGGACATCACGGCCCACGTCGATTTCAGTGCCGTGGCACGAGCGGGCGAGGACGCCGGGCTCGATCTGCTGGGCTACACCTCTCAGGCGCGCTTTCTGCTGAACTGCGGCCTGCTGGAGGCGCTGGCGCGCGAGCAGGTCGATGAGCCCGCGCCCAGCGCCACGGTCGCGCAGGTGCGCCGCCTGGCGGCGGTCCAGACCTTGCTGTCCGAATCAGAGATGGGCGAGCTCTTCAAGGTGATCGCCCTGGGTCGGAGGCTGCCCGATGAGGCCCTGGGCTTTGCGCGCGGCGATCGACGGGCCGCGCTGTGAAGTGGTTCATCGCGGTGGCTATTGCGCTGTTCCTCTTCTCGGGCGCGATGCCTTTTCTGCGTCGGTTTGGTATCGGTCGCCTGCCGGGCGACTTTCATTTCAGGATGTTCGGCAGAGAGTGGTCAATCCCGCTCGCCTCGACCATCCTGCTGTCCCTGATCGCAGCCCTCATTGCTCGCATGATCTGAGCGGCGCCGATCGGCCGCACGCGACCTCGATGGCCGTCCCATTCCCTCCTCCCTTGAAAGGAACACTCGCATGAAGCACTACACGATGGCGCAGCTCCCCGGCCTGGTCGGACAGGACCTCGCGGTCAGTGATTGGCTGGCGGTCGAGCAGGACCGCATCAACCTCTTCGCTGAGGCGACCGATGACCATCAGTGGATCCACGTCGATGTCGAGCGCGCCAAGGCTGGCCCCTTCGGCGCGCCGATCGCGCACGGCTATCTCACGCTGTCGCTGATTGCGGGCTTTTCGCAGCGCAATGTCGCGATCGACGATGCCGCCATGTCGGTGAACTACGGCATGAACAAGGTGCGCTTCCCGACACCCGTGAAAGTGGGCAGCAAGGTGCGTGCGCGCATGACCCTGCAGTCGTGCGAGCCGATCACCGGTGGCCCGAGCGGCAAGGGCGGATTGCAGCTGGTCACGCTGGTCACGGTCGAGATAGAAGGATCGGCCAAGCCGGCCTGCGTCGCCGAAACCGTGCGAATGGTCTACGCCTGAGCCTGACGAACCCGCTAGCGAACCGGTTTGTCCAGCGTGGCAGCCACCGCCGTCACGCGCGCCGCATGGACCCGTTCGCGGATCCGGGTGGCAAGCGTCGCCTTGGGTTCGGCTGGCGTCTGTGCAGCGAGTGCTCCGGCATTGACGCCCCGCGCGGCCACCAGCGCGCGTTGCCACAGCAGGGCCTGCGGATAGGGCTGGTTTGCCCGGCCGGCCCGACCCCGGTGGTCGGCTTCGCAGCTGAGCAGCAGTTCGGCGAAACGCGCCGGCTTGCGGATGGCGTCGCAGCGCTCGAGCAATTCCACCATGGTCGAGGCGCGCAGTTCGGCTGCGCGATGAATGTTGCCGTGGTCGCGCGCTGCCAGCAGGGCGAGATCGCGGCAGTCATTCGGCGCGCGCAGTCGTTCGCAGACGGTGCGTGCAAGCTGCGCCGAGCGCTGTTCGTGGCCGATGTGCGCGGGCAGTACTTCGGCCGGCGTGGTGCCCTTGCCCAGGTCATGCAGCAGGGCCGCCCACCGCGCGGGCAGTGTCGCCTCCAGGGCCGCGGCAGCATCGATGACCAGCGCCATGTGCAGGCCGGTGTCGACTTCGGGATGGTGGTCGGCGCGTTGCGGCACGCCCCACAGGGCATCCAGTTCGGGGATCAGGCGCTGCAGGGCCCCGCAGGCGCGCAGTACGGCGAGCATGCGCGAAGGGGTGCGTTCCATCAGCCCGCGCGCCAGCTCCTGCCAGACGCGCTCGGGCACCAGATGGTCGACCTCGCCGTCATCGACCATGGCACGCATCAGGTCCAGGGTTTCGGCGGCCACCTCGAAGCGCTCGAAGCGGGCCGCGAAGCGGGCCAGTCGCAGGATGCGGACCGGGTCTTCCAGGAAGGCGTCGCTGACATGCCGCAGGATGCCCAGGCGCAGGTCGCGCTGCCCGCCCCAGGGGTCGATCAAGGTGCCGTCGCGGGCCCGGGCCATCGCGTTGATGGTGAGGTCGCGTCGGCGCAAATCCTCATTCAGCGTGACGTCGGGGGCGCAGTGGACCTGAAAGCCGCGATAGCCTCGCGCGGTCTTGCGCTCGGTGCGTGCCAGCGCGTATTCCTCCTGCGTGTGCGGATGCAGGAACACCGGAAAATCACGGCCCACTGGCCGAAAGCCCAGTTCTGTCATGCGTTCGGGTGTGGTGCCCACCACCACCCAGTCGCGGTCGCTCACCGGCAGACCGAGCAGCTCGTCGCGCACAGCGCCACCGACTTCGTAACACTCGAGCGTATCGGTGATCATGTCTGCAGGACGGTCTGAAGGATCAGCGACCCGCGTGTTCGCGCCAGGCGTCGAAGCGGCGCGCGCCATCGGCCGGACCATAGAGCCTGGGGCCCAGCAGCGACAGTGCGGTGGGCACGACGCCCAGCTCCGGGGCGATGGGGGTGTCGCTGGTGTTGGCGATCGCCATGGAGTCGAGGTTGTCGCGGGTCATCAGGGGTTCGCCCGGTGCCTGCTCCATGCACCAGGCCAGCATTCGGCCCAGCGGGCCGGGCAGGCCCAGCACAGGTCGTTGATGCCCGCTCCAGGCGCCGGCCCACTGGACCAGTTCGCGCAGGGTGTAGACCTCCGGTCCCGCCAGGGCATAGGCCTTGCCGTGGGTGGCCGGCGCTTGCAGCGCATTGACGACGGCCTGAGCCACGTCATCGACCCAGATCGGCTGAAAGCGTGCCGAGGCGCCCGCCAGGGCCACGACAGGCAGCACGGCCTGCATCTGCGCAAACAGCCGCAGGAAGGCGTCGTCGGCACCGAAGACCACCGAGGGACGCAACACGGTGGTGGCGAGGCCGCGTGCATCGGCCGCCCGGATGACCGCTTCACCCGCCGCCTTGGAGCGCAGATAGCGTGAGGGCAGGGTTCGTTCCCCGCCTTCGGTCACGCCCAGAGCGCTGACATGGACCAGTCGACTCACGCCGCGCGCCAGGCAGGCCTCGACCAGACGGGCCGGCAGGGCGACATGGGCGCGGTCGAAGTCCGGTCCCCAGCCAGGCGGCTGGCCACGGCGCCCGTGCAGGATGCCCACCAGGCTCACGGCCGCATCGCACCCGGTGGCCAGGGTCTCCAGCACGCGCGGTGCCTGGACCTGGGCTTCGATCAGCTGCACACCGGGCAACACGGTGAGCGCGCGGGCACGCTCCGGTCGACGGGTGGGCACGCGGACCTGCCAGCCCTGCGCTGCAAGGCGGCTGACCACCTGCGAGCCGATGAAGCCGGAGCCGCCGACTACCAGAATTGACCTGCGTGCCATGTACGAGTGTCCTGTGGAGGTGATCAGCCGCCCGGTGCGGCCGTGGCTGCGGTCGCGGGGCCGGGCGTGATCGTGCCCAGCATGGACTTGAGGGAAGGTACTTCACCATTGCCGAGCAAGGCCGCATACCAGGAGGCATTGGCGAGGACCGCCTTCACATAGCCGCGGGTTTCGGTGAAGGGGATGATCTCGGAGAAGATCGCGCCTTCCACCGGGCGATCGAGCGTGCCGCGCCAGGACCGGGGCCGACCGGGGCCGGCGTTGTAGCCTGCGGTGGCCAGCACGGCAGAACGGTCGAGGCCGTCGAACACCGTCTTGAGATAGAAGGTGCCGAACTGCAGGTTGGTGTCGAGGTCGTTGATCTGCGCGGGGCTGAAGTCCTTGGCACCCATCTTCTGCGCAATCCAGCGTGCCGTGGCCGGCATGATCTGCATCAGACCCGAAGCGCCGACGACCGACTTGGCGTCCGAGATGAAGCGGGATTCCTGGCGGATCAGGCCATAGATCCAGGCCGGATCGATGCCCTGCAGGCGGGCATTGGCGGTCAGCATCTCGGCATGCGGCGCGGGATAGCGCTG
>JBILSK010000172.1:0-5161 GCA_044372165.1 Burkholderiaceae bacterium
GGCAGTGGGCAACACCACCTCGTTGCCCGCGTCTCGTGTTGCGCCAGCCACGGCAAGCGCCGCGACGGGTGCGGCGATGACGGGGGGGGCGGCGAAGGGGGCGTCGGTGGCGGAAGCGACCGGCGCTGCTTTCGGACGCGTTGCCCGAGCCAGAACGGCTGAATCGAGGTCCAGCAGGGTCGCGGGCTTGGTAGGCGCTTTGGGCAGGGGCATTGTCAGGCGTGGGTCAGAGCGATTGCACGAAGGCGAGCACTTCGTCGACATGGCCGGGCACCTTCAGCCCACGCCATTCGCGCAGCAGCGTGCCGTCGGTGCCGACCACGAAGGTCGAGCGCTCGATGCCGCGGACCTGCTTGCCGTACATGTTCTTCATCTTGATGACCTCGAACTGGGTGCAGACCGCTTCGTCGGCGTCCGAGATCAGTTCGAAGGGCAGGCCGAGCTTGGCCTTGAAATTTTCGTGCGACTTGAGGCTGTCGCGCGAGATGCCGAAGATCAGCGCATTGGCCGAGGCAAAGGCGGCGTGGGCGTCCCGAAAGCCTTCCGCTTCGGTGGTGCAGCCTGGCGTGCTGTCCTTGGGGTAGAAGTAGAGGACCAGCACCCGACCGGCGTGCGCCCCGAGTTCGAAGCGGCCTGCGGTGGCGTCCGCGCTGAATGCCTGGATCTTCTTGCCTGTGCTGACCGTCACGGTGCTGTTCCTTCACGCTGAAAAGGCTGGGGCCGCCCCCTGGGAGGGCGTCGGGTGACGATAGCACAGCACTTCGGGCGGCTCGATCACCCTTTGAGACCTCCGGTGCAGGCCGTCGGTGGCAGGCCGGATGGCCGAGCGTGCCCGGGGAGGGCACACGTACGCGATCAGATCGGCAGCAGCGCAGCCAGCACCTTGCGGCCCTCGGTCATGAGGATGTTGTAGGTGCGGCAGGCTGCACCGGTATCCATGGACTCCACCCCGATGTGGCGCGCCGTCAGCATGGCCACCAGCCGTGGGTGCACGAACCGCTGGCGCTCGCCGGTACCCAGCAGCACCACATCGGGTGCCTGGGCGAGCACGGCCTCGAAATGCTCGGCGGTCAGGTCCTCGAATCGACGGGGCGCCCAGGCCTCCAGGGGCTGCTCCGGCATCACCAGCAGGGAGGCTTCGTGGCGCTGCGCATTGATCTCGACATAGCCCGGTCCGTAGCCGGTCACGGTGTTGAGCGACTGAGCGTTGCTTGCGTGGAGTTTCATGCGACCTGCCAGCATCTGGAGGGAGCGGTGACTCTCCATCCGCTCCCATGGATTCGACGTTAGGCTCAATCTTATCCCCAGGCGCAGCAGGCACTGCGCAGATCACCCAATCAGGGTGATCAGTGCACGGAGCCATCCGACGTCTCCCCAGCCTGCAATGCGTTCGATCAACCAGAAGCCTGCAATGCTGCCGATGAGGTAAGGCGGACCCTTCCATGCCCAGGCGGGTGCGCTCACGCCACCTCGATGGGCGAGCGCGCGCATCGACGCGATCAGCGCCAGCACCACGCCAATGAACATCAACTGACCGATCTCCACGCCCAGGTTGAAGCACAGCAATGCGGTGGGGATCGAGGTTTGCGGCAGCCCTACTTCGGCCAGCGCGCCAGCAAAGCCCAGCCCATGCAGCAGTCCGAATGCGAAGGCTATCAGCGAGGGTCGTTGTGCAGTCAGGCTCACGCGGCCCTCACGCACATGGATGATCTCCGCTGCAAGAAAGATGATCGACAGCGCAATGCTTGCCTCGACCGGCGGGCCTGGAATGTGCAGCCAGCCCAGCGTCGCGGCCACAAGAGTCAGACTGTGCGCCAGCGTGAATGCCGTGATGGTGGCGATCAGCCGGCGCGTGCCCTTCACGAGAATCAGCAGTGCCAGGACGAAGAGCAGATGATCGACGCCAGACAGAATGTGCTCGACGCCCAGTACCGTGTAGGTGCGGACAACCTCGAACGTGCCAGGGCTGCCCTTGACCGTGATCGTCAGGTAGGTGGGGAGCACCCGTTCGAGCTGTTCGCTGCCATCGCTTCGAACAATCCGCACCAGCACGTCAATGCGGTTGGCAGCCAGGCCTGGAAAGGCGATCGGCTGGCCGGCCAGACCGCCCGGTACGTGGATCCGCCAGCGCTGCACGGCCGTGCCCATCGCGTAGGTGCTGCGGATGGGTTCGACGGGCGCAGCCTCCTCGGGAAACACCGGATTGAGTTTGAGCACGGTTGACTCATCAATCGCGGGCACCTTCCACAGCACGTCCCAGGTTTCTGCATCCACCTGCATCAGTTGCAGATAAGCCGGGCGGAATTCATCGGCATGGGCGTGCAGCGCTGGGGCAAGCGCGGTCAGCAGGCTCAGCACCAGGGCGACGAACATGCCAGCCCAGCGTGTGCGAGTCGTGGATCGACGCCTGGGCACGTGCGCGCGCGTGCGTCGGGGGGTGATGGTCATGGGCTGCGTGCAGGCCCGGCCGCGCCGCCCGGTGCCGCTGTCGATGCCGCAGGCACCCTGGGCTCGATCACGACCCGATAGCGCTCACGCATCTGCCCATAGCTGCGTGCAGCCGCCATTGTGCGACGTTCGCTTTCCCACTCGCGCGTCACGGCCGTGCGAATCGCCTCCAGAGTGGGCAAGCTGGCAGGTGTGCGATGCCTCACCTGCACCAGATGTGCGCCATAACTCGAGGCAATCGGCCCTAGCCAATCACCGGGTGCCAGGCCTGCAAGCTGCTCGGCGAAACCTTTGCCAAAATCGCGCGCGATGAGGTCGAGCGACGCATCGTCGATACGCCGCGCCAGCATCGTGGGGGTGCCCAGTGTCGCCGCATCGGCCCCGCGCGCAAGGGCCCGGCGCGCCTGGGCCACCGCACGCTCCACCTCATTCACCGGCGCCATGCCGTCGAAGTGGATCTGGTCGAAACTCACGCGCATCGGCAAACGAAATCGATCGGCATTGCGCGTCAGGTAGTCGGTGAGCTCGGCATCGGTGGGCGCATCGCCTGCCAGCCGTTCCTCGGACATCACCTCGAGCTTTTGCCGAACGCGGCGCTTGATCACCGGGTCGTCGCGATCCAGTCCAAGGGCCAGGCCTTCTCGGTAGAGCACTTCGTCGCGCACCCAGCTTTCGATGAGGCCGGCCTGTTCCTGATCGGTGGGTGGCCGCGCCCAGCGGGCCGCGAACTGGCGGCCCAATTCATCGGCAACGGCTTGAGTGACGACGATGCGCTCGCTGCCCTGTTCATGGGACCCCAGCCAGCTATAACCCGCAAAGAGCGCTGCTCCGATCACCAGGAAGTGGCCCAGAGGCTCGCCCAGCCATTGGCGCCACCAGGCGCCACGAGTGTTGAGGTTCATGCGATCTGCATGTCCTCGGCTGGACGCTGCTTGATCACCGTGGATCAAGAGGGGGAGTACCAGATCGGCGAGGTGTAAGCCCGCTCCTGGACGGTCATGGGCACTTCGGCGCCCATCTTGATGCCAAAGCGCAAGGAGTCGAAGAGCGTCCAGCGAGGCGTGGGGATCTCGATCACACGCGCGTAGTAGAAGGCGCGCTGGTTCGGATCGAAGTTGGGATCCTTCCACACGGCCATCAGCTCGGGCTCGCCGATCGAATTGCGCCAGGTACCGGTCTTCATGTCCACCGTGTTGCCAACCGAGGGCAGTCGGCCATCCTTGCCGGGCTTGCGCTGTGCGGATTGCGCCCACACCACGTCGTGGACTTTCTCGTGGGTCTTGCCCTGAGCATCAAGCCAGCCTTTGACGATCTGGATTCGATCGAGGTTGCCCGAAAGCGGGTCCTTGAGCGCACCGACCAGGAAGGTGGGGCGCTTGCCAGCGGGTGCGCGGGCCAGGTCTCCGCCCATGGGCACACCCTTGCGATAGCCGATCGACGCGGGCTCACGGTTGTTGGCGTCCTGAGGCTCGAAGTCAAAGCCACCGAACAGGCGTACCGTCATGCGCGGCCCGGTCGTGCCGTAGACCTCCTTGCGCTTCATGGCATCCCACAATGCTTCACGAGTGTTGTCGGTGGCCCAGACGCCGGTATAGCCCGATGCGCCCAGCTCCCAGCCCTTTATCGTGCGGCCTTCGAAGTCGAAGGCATTTTCATTCCAGCGTTTCGGGCTCGGCTCGGACGCGGGGAACTTGCCGTAGAAATTGTTTTCCTCCGCCGTGGTCAGGCCGGTGTGGTTGTCGGTACCGCCAGCCAACCCGAACTTGAACGGATTGGCACCAAGACGAGCCTCGATGGCCAGCCCGTTCTTCAAGGCCTCGCGCGCATACTCGAATGGGATCATGCCGGGCTTCTTGGGCACGACATTGAGGTTGCCTTTGTCCCAGATCTCGAAGCGGGCGAATTCATCGCTGCCTGCAAGCGAGGGATGTTGCTCGCCCGTTCCCTTGCCTTGGGTGACCTCGTAGACGGGCTCGTAGTTGGCCCGCATCTGAGCCCAGTCCTTTGTGAGCGGGTTGCCCTTGAAAGTGGTGGTGGCAAACATCAGCCCATTGGACAGGTTGCCATTGTGCGGGATGGCCAGCACCCGCCCGCCTGTGCGGTCCTCATAGGACTTCATCCAGGCCCAGAGGTCTTCGGGATTTTCCGATACGAAGGTGGTGAGCGGCGGCACCTGGTCAGCGTGCGCTTTGCCGTCGCGGTAGATGACGTTGCGATGAAGGTTGTTCCCGCCGCCGTAATTGGATGTCCACTCATAGGCGATGAAGGCGGTGAAGCGACCCGGGTCGTTGTACTGCTCCATGATCGAGGTCATCTTGCGCCACATGTCCTGCGCCACGGTCGGGTCCTGCATCGGTCCAGGCAGCTTGCCCTGGCTTTGCAGTGCGATGCCCTCGAAGACCACTTTCATGGACTCCTCAGCGCTGGTGTTCATCTGCTGGTTCCAGCGCTTCAGAGTGGGGTCGGTCATCAGTTGCGGGTTGCCGGCCCTGACTTCGCTCATGATCCCCATGGCGTCGGAGTGATCCGAGACGGCGAGCCAATCGAGCGGACGTGACAACCTGACCGGCAAGCCGGTGCTCGAGATCACTTCTTCGCCGCGCGCAAACCGCAGCGCCTCTTCTGGTGTCACCCGTGTCCCGCTGGCCAGCGCATCGGGTGACCACGAGGTATGCAGGTGTTGATCGCCCCAGTAGACCCGCGTGGGGTAGCT
>JBILSK010000173.1:0-5155 GCA_044372165.1 Burkholderiaceae bacterium
CGCAGCAAGGTCAGTTCGTTGGGTGCCAGCTCCACGGTCGAAGCGTGGATGATCATGATGGATTCGCTTTTTTCGTCTCTGGATGTGGCCGCGATTAAACCCCCCGCTTCATGTCCGTTCAATGACGGCGGGCGCCGTCGGTACAGGCGGCTGACGAACGGGCGGTGGCGGCAGATCGAGGCGATCGTCTGCAGCCGGGCCGCGCCGGTGCGGCGGCTGACCCAGGCGTGCCGCGGGTCAGCGGGTGCGGGCTGCGCGGGGTCGACGACCAAGCAGCCGAGCGAGATAGGCACCGGTGTGGCTGGCGGGCTCGCGCGCGATGTCCTCGGGCGTGCCTTGAGCCAGCACCTGGCCGCCGCCATCGCCGCCCTCGGGGCCCATGTCGATGACCCAGTCGGCCGTCTTGATCACATCGAGGTTGTGTTCGATCACGACCACGGTGTTGCCCTGGTCGCGCAAGGTGTGGATCACCTTCAGCAGCAGCGCGATGTCATGAAAGTGCAGGCCGGTCGTCGGTTCGTCCAGGATGTAGAGCGTGCGACCGGTATCGCGCTTGGAGAGCTCCTGCGACAGCTTGACCCGCTGGGCTTCGCCGCCCGACAAGGTGGTGGCGCTCTGGCCCAGTCGAACATAGCCCAGCCCCACCTCGATCAGGGTCTGCAGCCGCCGTGCGATCGCCGGCACCTGGGCGAACAGGGTGTGCGCTGACTCGACCGTGAGCTCCAGCACCTCGGCGATGTTGCGTCCCTTGTAGAGAACTTCCAGCGTCTCGCGGTTGTAGCGACGCCCCTGGCAGACATCGCAGGTGACATACAGGTCAGGCAGAAAGTGCATCTCGACCTTGATGACGCCGTCGCCCTCACAGGCTTCGCAGCGGCCACCCTTCACGTTGAAGGAAAAGCGTCCGGGGCCGTAGCCGCGCTCGCGCGCGGTGGGCGTCTCGGCGAACAGTTCGCGCATCGGCGTGAACAGGCCCGTGTAGGTCGCCGGATTGCTGCGCGGCGTGCGGCCGATCGGGCTCTGATCGACGCTGATCACCTTGTCGATGTGCTCCAGACCTTCGATCGACTCATGGGGGGCCGGCTGCGCCTGCGATCCGTACAGGTGGCGGGCCACCGCCAGATGCAGGGTGTCGTTGACCAGGGTGGACTTGCCCGACCCTGACACACCGGTCACGCAGATCAGCAGCCCCTGCGGGAATGAGACCTCGACATCGCGCAGGTTGTGGCCGCGCGCGCCGTGCACGGTGATGAACCGATCGCCGGGCGCCACCCGCCTGGCGGGCACCGCTATGGCCAGCTCGCCCGACAGATAGCGGCCGGTGATCGAGGCCGGGTCGGCTTCGATCTGCGCCGGCGTGCCCTGGGCAATGACCTCGCCGCCATGCACGCCGGCGCCCGGACCCATGTCGATGACATGGTCGGCCGCGCGGATGGCGTCCTCGTCATGCTCGACCACCAGCACCGAATTGCCCAGGTCCCGCAGGCGGCGCAAGGTGGCAATCAGGCGATCGTTGTCGCGCTGGTGCAGGCCGATCGAGGGCTCGTCGAGCACGTACATCACGCCGGTCAGACCCGAGCCGATCTGCGAGGCCAGGCGAATGCGCTGGGCCTCGCCGCCGGACAGTGTCTCGGCCGATCGATTGAGCGACAGATACGACAGCCCGACATCGACCAGGAACTGCAGCCGGCTGGCGATCTCGCGAATGATGCGTTCGCCGATCTGACCCTTGGCGCCGGGCAGCGTCAGGGTGTCGAACCACTGGCGGGCCTGCCCCAGGGTCCAGCCCGAGACCACCGAGATCGGTTGATCGGCGCCGCGCTCGCCGACCCGCACATGGCGGGCTTCGGCTCGCAGGCGGGTACCGGCGCAGGTCGGGCAGGGGCGCACGGACAGGTAGCGGCCCAGTTCCTCGCGCACCTGTGCCGAATCGGTTTCCTTCAGGCGTCGCTCGAGATTGGGAATCACGCCTTCGAAGGGATGCTCGCGGGTCAGGGTCCGGCCGTTCTCGTCGATGTGCACGAAGGGAATCTTCCGGCTTCCGGATCCCTCCAGGATCATGGTCCGCACGGACTCGGGCAAGTCCCGGAAGGGGGTCTCGACATCGAAGTCGTAGAAGGCGGCCAGACTCTGCAGCATCTGGAAATACACCGCGTTGCGCCGGTCCCAGCCCCGGATGGCACCGGCCGCCAGCCCGAGGTCGGGAAAGTGGACGACGCGCTCGGGGTCGAAGTACTCCTGCGTACCCAGGCCGCCACAGGACTGGCAGGCGCCCAGCGGATTGTTGAACGAAAAGAGGCGAGGCTCGAGATCGGTGAGCGAATGCCCGCAACTCGGGCAGGCATAGCGGTTGGAGAAGACGAGCTCCAGGCCATCGTCCATGCCGACCACCCGGGCGCGTCCATCGGCCAGGCGCAGTGCGGTCTCGAAGGATTCGGCGAGCCGCTGGCGGGCACCGGGGGCCACCTTCAGCCGGTCGACCACCACGTCGATCGAATGGCGCGCCGTGCGGGCCAGGCGGGGCGGGTCGTCGAGTTCGTGCACCTTCGCGTCATCGCGACCTTCGGTGCGCACGCGCACCCGCACGAAGCCCTGGGCACGCAGGTCCTCGAAGAGCTCGTGAAACTCGCCCTTGCGGTCGGCAACCACTGGCGCCAGCACCAGGATGCGCGCATCGGCCGGCAGGGCCAGCGTGGCGTCGACCATCTGCGACACGCTCTGCGCTTCGAGCGGCAGATCAGGATGGTCGGGGCAGTACGGTGTGCCGACCCGCGCGAACAGCAAGCGCAGGTAGTCGTGGATCTCGGTGACCGTGCCGACCGTCGAGCGCGGGTTGTGGCTGGTGGCTTTCTGTTCGATGGCGATCGCGGGCGACAGGCCTTCGATCAGGTCGACATCCGGCTTTTCCATCAGCTCGAGAAACTGGCGGGCATACGCTGACAGTGACTCGACGTAGCGGCGCTGACCCTCGGCATAGAGCGTGTCGAAAGCCAGCGAGGATTTGCCCGACCCGGACAGGCCCGTGATCACCACCAGCTGCGAGCGGGGGAGCTCCAGGCTGATGTTGCGCAGATTGTGGGTGCGTGCGCCGCGGATGCGGATCACGCGAAGCGGATCGGTCGACATGGCGAGGCGGCGCAGAGCAGCCTGCTAATATAGCCCACGCGGGCCGTTCGGCTGCCGTGACCCTTCGCCCATCGCGATCCCACCCCCCGTGCCCACTGATTCTGCCCTTGCCGACGCCCCGGCGTCCGCTCGCATGACGCGCGCCGAGTTGCGCGCCAGCCTGGCTTTCGCGTCGCTCTACGCGCTGCGGATGTTCGGCCTGTTTCTGATCCTTCCGGTCTTCGCCGTGCATGCCAGTGGCATGCCGGGTGGGGCCGACCCCATCCAGGTGGGCCTGGTGCTGGGCATCTACAGCCTGACCCAGGGTGTGCTGCAGCTGCCCTTCGGCATGGCCTCGGATCGCCTCGGTCGCAAGCCGGTGATCATCTTCGGATTGCTGCTGTTTGCCCTGGGCAGCGCGGTGGCAGCGCTGGCTGACGACATCGGGACGACCCTGCTCGGGCGCGCCGTGCAGGGAGCCGGGGCGATCTCGGCCGCGCTCACCGCAAGCATCGCCGATCACACTCGAGACTCTCAGCGCACCAAGGCCATGGCGATGGTGGGCGCCTCCATCGGTTTGACCTTTGCGCTGTCACTCGTGCTGGGCCCGCTGCTGTACGCAGGCATCGGCATGTCCGGTCTGTTCGCGGTGACCGGTGTCCTGGCGCTGGCCGGCATTGCGGTGGTCGTTTTCGCCGTTCCGCCGCCCACGCCCGCCGCGCTGGCCAATGCAGCCGGTGCAGCCGGTGCGTCGGCGGCCTCGGTGGCGCACGGTGAGGCGCCAGCGGCGCGCACCACCCTGAGCGAGGTCCTGCGCAATGGCGACCTGATGCGCCTGAATGTCGGCATCTTTGCGCTGCACCTGGTCCAGATGGCGATGTTCGTCGTGCTGCCGGCCTGGCTGATCGAGCGCGCCGGCTTGCCGCTGTCCGATCACTGGATGGTCTATCTCCCGGTGGTGCTGGCCTCGTTTGCGGTGATGACGCCGGCGCTGGGCTGGGGCGAGCGCACTGGACGGGTTCGCACGGTGTTCCTGGTGGCGATGGTGCTGGTGCTGGCGGTGCAACTGGGCTATGCCCTGCAACCGCTCGGTCTGCTGGTGTTTGCGGTGCTGCTGCTGGTGTTCTTTTCGGGCTTCAACGTGCTGGAGGCCCTGATTCCCTCCCTGGTGTCGCGGTTTGCACCGGCCGATGCGCGCGGGACCGCGCTGGGCGTCTACAACACCGTGCAGGCGCTGGGCCTGTTTGCTGGCGGCGCAGTGGGCGGCTGGGCGTCGCGCGCGTTCGGCCCGGCCTCGGTGTTTCTCGCCTGTGCCGCGGTCATGGCGGTCTGGCTGGCCGTGGCAGCGGGGGCGCGTCGCTGGCCGCCCGCATCAGCAGGGCGAGGCCGCCGCGGACACTGAGTCCGGGATCGGGGCTCTGCGTTGCGGCCTGCTCACGAGGCCCATCATCGGCGGCACTCGTGTACGAGCGTCGCGCTGGCAGGCACCCGCTCAGTCTTTTGGCGTGGCAGAGGGTGCGTTCTGGCGGCGCCTGTCTGGCACGGCGCGCGTGCCGGACACCAGCGCCCCGGCGCAGACCCAGAACACGGCCGCCCAGCCGAAGGTCGAGGCCGCCGAGGCAAACAGCACGGGTAGCCCGACCGCCTGAAGATTGATCCACATTGAGCGCAGGGCCAGCATGCTGCCGCGACGGTCTTCATCGACCGCCTGATGCAGGCTCGCCATGATCATCGGCTGCGCCACGCCCACGGTGGCGCCCAGCGCCAGCGCGCACACGCCCATGAATGTGGCCGAGCTGCCCAGCGGGTAGACCGCGAAGATCGCGGCGCTCGCCACCAGCGATCCCAGGATGGCGCGGGATTCGGTGAGACGATGGGACAGCCACGGAATGACCGAGCGCACTGCCACGACGCCAGCGGCGAAGAGGGCGTGCATGGCACCGATCACGGTGGCCGACAGGTCCCTGGCATGGCCGAGGATGGGCACGATCACCGCGTGCACATCCCAGGCCGAGAAGATCAGGAAGTCGATCAGCATCATTCGGCGGAC
>JBILSK010000174.1:0-5153 GCA_044372165.1 Burkholderiaceae bacterium
CGGAAAGGCCAGACCGATGCCGAAGATCGCCAGGATCAGCGTCACGGGCAAGCCGCCCCATTGCTCGGTTCGCACCGGTGCCAGACCCAGTCCGCCGCCCATCAGCCAGAACGCCAGCGACAAGCCCACCACCCAGACCAGGGCCAGCGCCGGGCGCCAGAAGCGGGGGATGCCCGAGACCACCAGCAGCCCGGTGAGCAGACCGATCACGATGCCCGGGCGCCACTGCTGATCGAAGGGGTAGACCCCGAACAGCATGAAGCGGAACTTCTCCCACACCACCGCCCAGCAGGCACCCTGGCCACGGGCCGCATCGCAGGCCGCGACCGGCTGCTTGCCCCAGACGGCATCGAAGATCAGCCAGCCGGACAGCTTGGGCACGACCCAGGCCAGCAGCGCCAGCAGCAGCACGGTCACCACCGAATTCACGGGGGACGAGAACAGGTGGCTTCTCAGCCACCCCAGCAGACCCGTATCGGGACGAGATGGCGGCGGAAGTGACGGTGCCGGGATGTGCAAGGGAGCAGTCATGCCGACGTCACCGTTCGACCAATCGCATGCGGTCGTTGTACCAGTTCATGAACAGCGAGATGGCCAGGCTGATCGTGAGGTATACCGCCATCAGGATGGCGATGGCTTCAATGGCCTGTCCGGTCTGGTTCATGGTGGTGTTGGTCACTGCGACCAGGTCCGGATAGCCGATGGCCACCGCCAGCGAGGAGTTCTTGGCGAGGTTCAAGTACTGGCTGGTCATCGGCGGGATGATCACGCGCAGGGCCTGCGGCAGAGTGACCAGCCGCAGTCGCTGCGCGGGTGACAGACCCAGTGCCATCGCGGCTTCGCCCTGGCCCCGGTCGACGGCCAGGATGCCGGCGCGCACCACCTCGGCGATGAAGGCTGCGGTGTAGGTCGACAAGCCCAGCAGCAGCGCGGTGAATTCGGGCGACAGCACCTTGCCGCCCTGGAAATCGAATCCGCCCAGCTCGGGCTTCTCGATGGTGGTGGGGGCTCCGAGCACTGCCCAGGCCAGCAGGGGCACGCCGATCAGCAGCGCAGCAGTGGGCCAGCCCACCGGCAGTTGCCGTCCGGTGGACTGCTGCACGCTGCGCGCGCGTCGGCGCCACAGGACGGCCCCCACGATGCCGGCCAGCAGCGCCCAGGGCAATGCGTTCCAGGCGGCGTGTTCAGCCGGCCAGGCAAAGCGAAAGCCGCGCTGACTGATGAACGCCCAGTCGCCCAGCGCAATCGCTTCGCGGACCGGGGGCAAGAGCTCGGTGAACAGCCCGTACCAGACGAAGAGCTGCAGCAGCAGGGGCACGTTGCGCATCACCTCGACATAGATCGAGGCCAGTCGCGCCAGCAGCCAGTTCGAGGACAGGCGGGCGACACCGATCAGGGTGCCCAGAATCGTGGCGATCACGACGCCCAGGAACGCGACCATCAAGGTGTTCACCATGCCCACCGCGATGGCGCGGGCATAGGAATTCGATGGGTCGTACTCGATCTGCTTTTCGGCGATCTCGAACCCGGCTTCCTTGCCGAGGAAATCGAAGCCGACCTTGATCTGCCGCGTCTGCAGGTTGTGCAGCGTGTTGGAGACCAGATACCACCCGATGCCCACGACCGCTGCCAGCAGCAGCACCTGGTACAGCAGGTTCCGTGCACGCTCGTTGCGGAACATGGGCGTCAGCCGGAAGGGGAAAAAGAGCGGTCCGCTGCGCCCTGCGCTGCGGACCGCGACAGCGCGCAGGCCTCAGCGCAGCGGCGGGGCGTACATCAGGCCATCGTCCTTCCACAGGGCGTTCTGACCACGGGCGATCCCCAGGGGACCGATGTTGCGCACGTACATCTCGCCGTAGTTGCCCACGGCCTTGATCACCCGCACCAGCCAGTCGTTGTCGAAGCCGAAGCTCTTGCCGACGTCACCGGTCGTGCCGACGATGCGCTGGATCGAGGGCTCCTTGCTCTCGGCCTTGAGCTTGTCGACGTTGGCGGCGGTCACGCCGTATTCCTCGGCTTCGATCAGACCGAACAGCGTCCAGCGCACGGCGTTGAAGAAATCCCAGTCGCCGCGGCGGATCATCGGGCCCAGCGGCTCCTTGGAGATCGCGTCCGGCAGGATCATGTAGTCGTCCGGATTCGGCGCCTTGCGACGGGTGGCGGCGAGGCCCGAGATGTCGGTGGTGTAGACATCGCAGCGGCCGGCGAAGAAGGCCTGCTCGATCTGGTTGAGCTCGCTGATCACCACCGGCTTGAAGGTCATCTTCTTGGAGCGGAAGTAATCGGTCAGGTTCAGCTCGGTGGTCGTGCCGGGCTGCACGCAGATCGTGGCGCCATTGAGCTGCTGGGCGCGGCTGATCTTGGCCGACTTCTTCACCATGAAGCCCTGACCATCATAGAACAGGGTACCGGCGAACACCGAACCCATGGTCGCGTCACGCGAGGAGGTCCAGGTGGTGTTGCGCGAGAGCATGTCGACTTCACCGGACTGCAGCGCGGTGAAGCGATTCTGCGCGTTGGTCGGCACGTACTGGACCTTGTTCGGGTCGCCCAGCACCACGGTGGCCACCGCGCGGCAGAAGTCGGCATCCAGGCCGGTCCACTTGCCGGCGGAGTCCGGAGCGGAGAAGCCGAGCAGACCGGTGTTCACGCCGCAGCGCAGGGCACCGCGCTGCTTGATGGCTTCAAGGGTGGGGCCTGCAGTGGCAGTCAACGGAGCCAGGGCGGGGACAGCGAACGCGGTCGCGATCGCCAGACGGCGGAGCCAGGTGGTTTTCATCGTGAGTGGGGTTCCACGGAACGGTTGGTGGGACTGCGCCGGGTGGGGCCCCTGGCGCCGCGGTCTGTCGGGCTGATGAACGGCCGTCAGGCCCGCAACAAGGCTGTCGAGTCTACGTTCATTCCTCGAATTGTTACAAGCAAGTCCCGTATGCCATGCGGGGCGAAAGCTGGGCCTGGCCTCCGGACATGTCCGGGTTTTCGGCGCGAGGCCCGGAGGGCCCGCTGGTAATATCGACCGATGACCGATACCCCTTCTGTTGCTGGCGCCGGACTGGATGCCGCGCCGCCTCGCCCCGCGTCCAGTCTGGTGCTGGTCCGGGATTCGTCAACGGGCATCGAGGCGCTGTTGCTGCAGCGCCCTGCCGAAGATCGCGTGCTGTCCGGGGCCATGGTGTTTCCGGGTGGCAAGCTCGATGACGAGGACGCAGCCGAAGCCTTGCTGGCCCGGGTCGATGAAGCGCCAGACCGCCTGCATGCCCGGCTGGGCGAATCGGAGCTTGAAGCTCGAGAGGCGGCTGCCCTGTATGTGGCCGCCTTGCGCGAGGCCTTCGAAGAAACCGGCGTACTGATGGCGCGGGGCACGCACCAGGCCTTGTCGGAGCGCGCGCGGGGCATGCGGCGCGAGGGCATGGGGTTCATCGAGGTCCTTGAAGCCCTGGATCTGCGGCTGGATCCGTCGATCATGCACCCGTGGTCCCGATGGGTCACGCCCAAGGTGCCCTCGTCGGCCATGCGCCGCCGCTTCGATACCCGCTTCTTCCTGGCCGCGCTGCCCGAGGGGCAGACCGTGGAGCACGACCCGCGGGAAGCGGTGGCGGCTGCCTGGGTGCAGCCGCGCCAGGCGCTGCAGCGCTACTGGGAGCGCGAGATCGACATGGCGCCGCCGCAGATCATGACCCTGGCGCATCTGTCGCGTTTCAAATCGGTGGCCGCCGCCATGGCCGATGCCGCCACGCGCCGGCCCCCGGTGATCCGCCCGCAACCGATCGAGACCGAGGACGGTCGCATGATCTGCTACCCCGGCGATCCTCAGCATCCGATTGCCGAACGCGCCATGCCCGGGCCGACTCGCCTGCTCATTCGCAACGGCCGCTTCCTGCCCGAAGACGGTTTTGACGCCTGGTTTGCCTGACCTTCCGGAGTTCGACATGACCCCTCATCGCATTGCCGTGATTCCCGGCGACGGCATCGGTACCGAAGTGGTGCCCGAAGGCCTGCGCGTCCTGGAGGCTGCCGCCACGAAGTTCGGCATCGCGCTGGCCTTCGATCACTTCGATTTCGCCAGCTGCGACTACTACGCCCGCCACGGCAAGATGATGCCGGACGACTGGAAGGCGCAGATCGGCGGTCACGACGCGATCTTCTTCGGCGCAGTGGGCTGGCCGGAGAAGGTGCCCGACCACATCTCGCTGTGGGGCTCCCTGCTGCTGTTTCGCCGCGAATTCGACCAGTACGTGAACCTGCGTCCGGTGCGCCTGATGCCGGGCATTCCCTGCCCGCTGGTCGGCCGCAAGCCGGGTGACATCGACTTCTACGTGGTGCGCGAAAACACCGAAGGCGAATACAGTTCGCTGGGCGGGCGGGCCTTCCCGGGCACTGATCGCGAGGTGGTGATCCAGGAGTCGGTGTTCACCCGCCATGGCACCGATCGCATCCTGAAGTACGCCTTCGAGTTGTCGCGCAAGCGCAAGAAGCAGCTGACCTCGGCGACCAAGTCCAATGGCATCTTCATCACCATGCCCTACTGGGATGAGCGCGTCGAAGAGGTCGGAAAGCAGTATCCCGATGTCGCGGTCAAGAAGTTCCACATCGACATCCTGACCGCGCATTTCGTGCGCAACCCGCAGTGGTTCGACGTGGTCGTGGCCAGCAACCTGTTCGGTGACATCCTGTCCGATCTCGGTCCGGCCTGCACCGGCACCATCGCGATCGCGCCGTCAGGCAACATCAATCCTGAGCGCAGCTTTCCGTCGCTCTTCGAGCCGGTGCACGGCTCGGCCCCCGATATCGCCGGCAAGGGCATTGCCAATCCGATCGGGCAGATCTGGTCGGGCGCGATGATGCTTGACCATCTGGGCCATCCTGCGGCCCATGACGCGATCCTCAAGGCCATCGAGGCCGTGACCGCGGACGGTCCGCGCACGCCCGACATGGGTGGCACTGCTTCGACCTCCGATGTCGGGCGCGCGATCGTGGACGCCCTGGGCAGCTGATCTGTGCGGGCGACGGTTTCCGTCGCCCCACTCGGACGGTGCGGGTTTCGGGCATTTCCTGGTTCGGTCAGGAAATTCCTCGGTCTGCATCCGGGGAAAGGCGTATCCCCAGGCCCTCACGAGGCTAGAATCGTGACCTGGTGATGATGGCCGCAGCCC
>JBILSK010000175.1:0-5151 GCA_044372165.1 Burkholderiaceae bacterium
GGCGGTGTTCTTTCCGCTGATGGCGCCCGCCGCCTTTCTGATGGGCATCGGCCCGATCGCCCGCTGGCGACAGGCCCCGATACCCGAGATCGCGCAGCGCCTGAAGTGGGCCTTCATCGTGGCCGTGCTGGCCACGGTCGCGATCGGCCTGAGCTCAGGTCGGTTTGGCGCGACCGGATCGCTCTGGGGCCTGATCGCCTTTGCCATCGGCATCTTCCTGGGCCTGTGGCTGATCGCTGCCAGCGTCGTGGCAGTGATCGATCGCGCCGCCCAGATCAAGGCGCCCGGACGCCTGGAACGCCTGCGCGCCCTGCCGGGCGGCGTCTGGGGCATGGCCATTGCCCATGCCGGCGTGGGTGCGTTCTGCATCGGCGTGGCCTGTGTCAAGACGCTGGAGACCGAGATCGACGCGGCGCTCGCGCCCGGCGAGACGGTGAGCCTGCGCAACTGGGAGCTCAAGCTGGTCGACCTGAGCGAGGTCCAGGGGCCGAATTTCAGCGCCATCCGCGGTCGACTGATCGCCAGCGAAGGCGGCCGGGAACGCTTCGAACTGCTGCCTGAAAAGCGCTTCTATCCGAGCACCCGCTCGGTCATGACGGAAGCGGCCATCGACAGCGGCCTTACCCGCGATGTCTATGTGTCGCTGGGCGAACAGTTGCCCGACGGCCGCTGGACGATCAAGGCCTGGGTCAAACCCTTCGTCGACTGGATCTGGGGCGGCTGCTTCCTGATGGCCATCGGCGGCGCGGTGGCCCTGTCCGACCGTCGCTATCGCAGCACAGCCCCCTCGTCGCACCGCGCGCGCAACGCCCCGACCCCTGACACCCCCGCCTGAGACCTGCTTGCGCATGCGTTCGCTTCGATTCGTGCTCCCGGTGGCCCTGTTCGCAGTGATGGCCGGATTCCTGTGGCTCGGTCTGAAACCGGGCCGCGACCCCAAAGAGATTCCCTCGCCTCTGATCGGCAAGTCGGCCCCCGCCTTCGAGCTGCCCCTGCTGTCCGACCCGGCTCGAACCTGGATGCCGGAGGCGATGAAAGGGCAGGTCTGGCTGCTCAATATCTGGGCGTCGTGGTGCGTGCCCTGCCTGGCCGAGCACCCACTGCTCACCGAGCTCGCCCGGACCGGCAAGGTGCCTCTGATCGGCATGAACTACAAGGACGATCCCGCCGCCGCCAGTGCGTGGCTGGGCAAGCACGGCAATCCGTACCAGGCCATCGTGGCCGATCGCAGCGGACGCGCCGGATTCGACTGGGGCGTCTATGGCGTGCCCGAGACCTTCCTGATCGACCGCCAGGGCGTGATCCGATTCAAGCATGTCGGCCCGCTCACCCCGGAGGTGCTCACCGGCAAGCTGCTGCCGCGCCTGCAGGAGCTTGCGCGATGAGCCGCCTGAACGCGCGCCGCCGGCTCGCCGCGGGCATGCTGGCTGCAGCTGCCGGTCTCGCCGCCCTCCCGGTGTGCACGGCGCAACCGAGCCCGCTGCAGGCAGTGCAACCCGCCTCGTTGCCCGCAACGACGGCTGCCTCGACGGCGCCCGCTGTGCAAGCCCCTGATGCGCCCGCTGCATCGCCCATCCCGACCCTCACGCCTGCCCTGGCCGACGCCCTGGCACGCAGCGAACGCTTCCGTCATCTGGCCAGCGAACTGCGCTGCCTGGTCTGCCAGAACCAGACCCTGGCTGACTCCAGCGCCGAACTGGCCATCGACCTTCGAAACGAAGTCCTGCGCCAGATGGCCGCAGGCAAGGACGATGCTCAGATCAAGGCGCATCTGGTCGAACGCTATGGCGAGTTCGTGCTGTACCGCCCCACCTTTGGTACGCACACCCTGGCGCTGTGGCTGGGGCCCGCGGTCCTGGTGGCCGGGGCGCTGCTCGTGCTGTGGCGTCTGACGCGGCCGCGAATGCCGGCCTTGCCCGCTGATCGGGCCGCTGAGGGGGCCGATGACGCTGCCCTGGCGCGCCTTGATCGCCTGCTGGACACCGAGGCGGGCACGGCCCGTCCGAGCACGCCGCACGACCCCGGCCCCGGTCGGGCCTGAGCCCATGCTGGGCTGGGACGTCACCGTCGCAGTCCTCTTTGCAGCCGCCCTGCACGCCGGCTGGAATGCACTGATCAAGGGCGGCAGCGATCCGCTGCTGGACACCGCCCTGCTGCACGGTTCGGTCGCCCTGCCCGCGATCGCCCTGCTGCCGCTGCTGCCCTGGCCCAGCCCGGAAGTCGCGGCCTGCCTGCTGGGCTCAACAGGGGTCCACTGCCTGTACATGCTGGCGCTGGCGCAGGCCTATCGCAGCGCCGACCTGAGCGTGGTCTATCCGGTGATGCGAGGGTCGGCGCCGATCTTCACGGCGCTGGCCGCCGGTGCACTGCTGGGGGAATGGCCGACGGGCGCGGCCTGGTCCGGCATCGCCCTGATCTGCACCGGCGTGCTGAGCATCGGGCTGGCCAACGCTCGGGGCGTGCAGTCCCGGCAACGCCGCCACGCCCTGGGCTGGGCGCTGCTCACCGCCACCACCATCGTGGCCTACACCATGATCGATTCGCACGGCGCCCGGGCCGCGCAGAGCCCCTGGGCCTATGTCGTCTGGCTGGCCGCGATGGAAGGCAGCGCCTTCCTGATCTGGGTAGCCTGGCGACGCGGCCCGACTGCCCTGATCGCGCACGCACAAAGCCGCGGTCTGGTGCCACTGGGCGGGGGCATTGCCTCGATGGGCAGCTACGGCATCGCCCTGTGGGCCATGACCCATGCGCCGATCGCGAGCATCGCTGCCCTGCGCGAAACCTCGGTGCTGTTTGCCCTGGTGATCGCTTCGCGCCTGCTGCGCGAGCCGGTGGGGCCGATCCGCTGGGCGGGTGCCCTGACCATCGTCGCGGGCATCGTCGCGTTTCGCCTGAGCTGAACCTCGCGCGCAACAAAAAACGCCTCTTTCGAGGCGTTCTTGCGGCGGGTCATCACTGCCGATCGCAGCGTCGACCTTACTTCGCTTTCTTCTTGTTGACCGTCGCCTTGAAGGCGGCGCCTGCGGTGAACTTGGGCACGGTGGCTGCAGCAATCTTGATCTTCTCACCGGTGCGCGGGTTCTTGCCCATGCGCTGCGCACGCTTGGTCGAGTAGAAGGTGCCGAATCCGACCAGCGTCACCCGATCGCCCTTGGTCACCGCCTTGGTGATCGCCTCGATCACGGAGTTCAGGGCCCGCTCGGCGGCGGCCTTGCTGATGTCCGCTTCGGCGGATACGGTTTCGATCAGTTCGCTCTTGTTCATGCGGGAGCCTCCGTTGCGGATGGGGGGTGTTCGTGTGGTCAGTAGAATGGGCGCGGAACGGCCGACACGCCGGTGCCGGCGCTTGTCCCCCGTCGCCGGGACCGGGATTGTGGCACAAGATCGGCCTGTGACGGGCCTCTCGAGCCGAAAATGCTTGCACTCCCGCTTGCCTGCGCGGCCCGTGCCGTGCTGCACGGCAACACAGACCAGCACCCCACTGCATGGATGCTCAGCCCCGATGACCCCCAACCTGCACCTCGAGTCCCTGTTGCTTCACGGCGATGATGCGCTGCACGAAGGCAGCACGCTCACGCCGCAGATCCCCTGGTCGGCGACCTTCCGGGCAAACGATGCACAGGACTTCGCACGCATGGCCAGCCAGACCATGCACCCGCGCTACTACACCCGCTACGGCAATCCGCTCCATGAACGCATCGCACACCTGGTGGCGCAACTGGAAGGCGCGCAGTCCGGACTGGTGACCGCCAGCGGGATGGGCGCGATCTCGGCGGCCGTGCTGGGTCTGGTGCGTGCGGGCGATCGCGTGGTCGCCCAGCGCAATCACTACATGGGCACCACACGGCTGCTGTCGGATGTGCTGGCACGCTTCGGGGTGCGCACCGAGTTCGTCGAGCAAAGCGACACCGCGGCCTTCGCCGCCGCCCTGCGCGAACCCGCGGCCGTGGTCATGCTGGAAAGCCCGACCAATCCTGACTGCAGCCTCACCGATCTGGCCGCCGTCGCCGATCTGGCCCATCAGGCCCAGGCCGTGGTGATCGTCGACAACACCTTTGCCACGCCGCTCAACCAGCGTCCGCTGGAGTTGGGCGCCGACCTGGTCGTGCACAGCGCCACCAAATATCTCGGCGGCCATCACGACCTCACGGCCGGCGTGGTGGTCGGCAGCACCGAGCGCATCGAAGCCCTGTGGTCGACCCAGATCGTGCTGGGCTCGACCCTGTCGCCGATGGATGCTTTCCTGCTGCTGCGCGGGCTGCGCACACTGGCCGTGCGCATCGAACGCATCAACGCCAGCGCGCTGGCTGTCGCACGTGCACTCGAGCGTCACCCGGCGGTCGCCTCGGTGTCCTACCCGGGCCTGGCGAGCCACCCCCAGCACGCACTGGCGGTGCGCCAGATGCGCGGCTTCGGCGGCGTGATGGGCATACGGCTGGCCGCCGACTACGCCGGCACGGCGCGCTTCGTGGCGAGCCTCACGCTGGCGCGACAAGCGGTGAGCCTGGGCGGCGTCGACACCCTGATCGTGCATGCGGCCGCGATGTGGGCCGGTACGTTGTCTGATGAAGCGCTGGTGCAGGCCGGCATCGAACCCAACCTGGTTCGCCTGTCGGTGGGCCTGGAGCATCCCGATGACCTGATTGCCGACCTCACCCGCGGACTGAACGCGATCTGAGTCCTCAGTCGGGCTCGAACTCCACCAGCAGATCGCGCGCGGCCACCACATCGCCCGGTGCCACGTGCACCGCCTTGACCACGGCATCGCGTTCGGCCCGAATCTGCGACTCCATCTTCATGGCCTCGATGGACACCAGCGGATTGCCGGCCGTCACCTTCTGGCCGACCTTGACCGCCACCGTGACGATCATGCCGGGCATGGGCGCCGGCACATGGTGGCGATTGCCGTCCTCGGCCCGCGGACGCTGCGGCGTGGTGCGCGCGACACCCGCCTTCTCGATGCGCATGGTTCGAGCCTGACCATTGAGCTCGAAGAACAGCTTCACCCGCCCCTCCTCCTCCGCCGGCGCACTGCCCTGCAGGCGCAACACCAGCGTCTTGCCGGGATCGATCTCGACCGAGATCTCGTCGCGCTCGCGCATGCCGTAGAAGAACGCGGGCGTCGACAACACGCTGGTATCGCCGTACTGC